>JACZXN010000101.1 GCA_022571575.1 Chloroflexota bacterium
TCCAGTTCGTGGATCTGTTTGACCGTGGCCGCCACGTCCCGGGTGTCGGTCTTGGTCATGGATTGGACGGTGACGTCCGCTCCGCCGCCTATCTTAACGCCGCCCACATAGACCGGCTTGGTTACTCGACGTTTAATCATTCCGCTCTTTCCTCAACAATCAGATCGAAGAGGTGAATTTCAGGCGATATTACGCCTGGCCAGGCATACCTCGCCATCCAAGGCGTGGGCAGACTAATGGTACACGAACGATGGAAAAGGTGCCAGAGCGATGGGCGCACCATGGGCGCGGATTGAACAAAGCCGGCCCAGGAAACCGGGACCATGAGCCGCGGTTCGGGGAAGGCTATCCCAGGAAACTGCGGCCGTCGATCAGGCGGCCGATGTCGTTGACACTGACCAGCACGATGCCTCCGATCAGCAACGCAAAACCGATCAGGTGCACCATGCCCTCTTTCTCCGCCGGTATCTTCTTCCCGCGGCGCACCCACTCCAATACCACGAAGAAGATCCGGCCTCCGTCCAGCATGGGGATGGGCAGGACGTTCAAGATGGCCAGGTTGATGCTGAGCAGGATGCCCACGCTCAGCCAGCCGACCCAGCCGCCCTCGCGGGTTATCTCTCCGGTGATCTGGGCGATCCCGATGGGGCCGGAGAACTCGGGCGACGACCCCGCCCCAAAGGCCCCGCCGATGGCCTGTTTGACCAGCACCAACATCTCCCAGGTACGGACGAAGCTGTTGGGGAAGGCCTCCCAGATGGGCTCGGACCGGGCGACGACCCGGCTGTCGTCCAACCGGGGGATGACGCCCACCAGCCAGCGTGCCGACTCGGTGTCGAACCGGGGCCGCACGAACAACAAGAGTTCTTGCCCGTCCCGTTCCACCAGCATCTCCATGCGGGAGCCGCCGTTCAGGTTGATCTGACGGACAAAATCCACCCGGTTCTCAATGTCATAACCGTTGGCCTGGAGGACGAGGTCCCCCGGCTGCACCTGGGCCACGGCGGCCGCCGTGCCCTCTCCGACCTCGGCGATGAACAAACGCCCGACCACTACATCGTGAGGAACCATAAACAGCCCGGTGAAGATGAACAGCGGGAGGATGGCGTTCATCAGCGGCCCGGCGATCAAGACCAGGAAACGGGTGCCGGTGCCCTTGCTGGCCAAACTGCGTGGGATATTTGGATTGGCCTCTCCGGCCAGACGGACGAACCCGCCGATGGGCGCCCAGTTCACCGAGTAGAGCAGGTCGGCCAGGATGAATGACCCGTCGCCCACGGAGCGTATCTTGCCCTCGTGCTTCAGGAGGTCGGCTTCGCCGGGACGCTCTTCTTCCGAGTCATCCGCCCGCTCTCCCTTGGCGCGCTTCTTGCTGGGCTCGATGATACGGGCCACCAAGTTGCCTTGGGCGTCCTCGATGGAGCTTACCTTCACCTTCTGGCCTTGGCCCAAGTCCGATAGGCCGGACAGGCCGACGAACCGGGTGGCGCCGTCAACCAGAACCGGCGTGTTTCCGGTGTAGAAACCGAAAGCCCGGGGAGGGAACCCAACGCCGAATTCCAGAACCTTGACGCCCATGGCGCGGGCGGTGGCGAAATGGCCAAACTCGTGGATGACCACCAGGATTATGAGCAGTGGCACCAGAGAGCCGATGGCTATGAGGACGGTTTCCATGATTATTTTCCGTTAACTGCTGTGAACTTACTGGGAAACTATCGGGAAACTACTGTATAGAAGTACGGGCCGAAGACCGCGGGGGATCTCTAACCGCCGATGAGTTCGGCCGTCCGCCCCATGGCCCAGCGGTCGGCTTCCAAGATTTCCTCCGCCGTATCGCCGGGCAGAGATTCGTGCTCGGACAGCACCCGGTCGATGATCTTGGGTATCTCGGTAAAGCCGATCTTCGAGTCCAAGAAAGCCTGGACCGCCACTTCGTCGGCCGCGCTCAACACCGCGGGATAGGTGCCGCCCTTCTTGCCCGCCGCGACGGCCAGGCCGAAGCAGGGGTAACGCTCCGGTTCCAACGGGTCGAAAGTCAGGGTATGGGATTTCTTCGTATCCAGCCTGGGTATCATGGCATTGGACAACCGTTTGGGGTAGAACAGCGCGTACTGGATGGGCAACCGCATGTCCGGTGGTCCCATCTGGGCCTTCACCGAGCCGTCTACGAACTCGACCATGGAGTGTACGGTGCTCTGGGGATGGACCACTACTTCAATCCTATCCCAGGGAACGTTGAACAACCAATGCGTCTCGATCACCTCGAACGCCTTATTCATCAGCGTAGCAGAGTCTATCGTTATCTTCTTGCCCATCTTCCAGGTGGGATGCTGGAGAGCCCGCTCCGGGGTGACTCCGTCCATCTCTTCGATGGGCGTGGTGCGAAACGGCCCGCCAGAGGCCGTTATCAGCAACCTGAGTATCTCGTTGTCCTCACCCCGCAGGCACTGCCAGATGGCGCTGGGCTCGCTGTCCACGGGCAGGATCTCGCCGCCGTAGCGCGAGGCATATTCCGTGATCAGGCCACCGGCCATGACGATGGGCTCTTTGTTGGAGAGGGCGACGGACTTGCCGGACTTGAGGGCGTTCAGAGTCGGCACCAGACCCACGCTGCCCATGAGGGCCACCATCACCTGGTCCACGTTGTCCAGGCACACCATGTCTGCCATGGGGGTGAATTCCGGGGTGCGTCCCAGGCCGGAAAAGCCCTGGGCAGGCGGGTTGATGCAAAAGACGTGCTTGGGGTTGAACTCTTTGACCTGCTCCGCCAGCAACTCGACGTTATGCCCGGCGGCCAGACCCACGACCTCGAACTCGGCTGGGAACGCGCGGACGATATCCAGGGTTTGGCGTCCGATGGACCCGGTAGACCCAAGTATCACGATTCTTTTCATGGGACGAACACCGTGGTTAGCAGATAATAAACAGCCGGCAGGGCGAACAACATACTGTCCAAACGGTCCAATGATCCGCCATGCCCAGGGATTATACTACCAGCATCCTTAACATCCGCAATCCGTTTCAACTTGGACTCCATCAAGTCTCCCCATTGGGCGACTACGCCCACCACGCCCCCGATCACCGCCTGTTGCCATGCCGGGATCCCCAGGTCGAACACCAAGCCCAGAACCAGCGCGGCGGCCACGGCGGAGGCGAACCCGCCAATGCTCCCCTCCCAGGTCTTGTTGGGGCTGATGTTCGGGGCCATCGGGCGGCTTCCCACGGCGCGTCCCACCAGGTAGGCCCCGGTGTCGGCGGCGAAGACCACCAGAATGGCGAACAAGAGCCAGCTACGCCCCAGGTCTGGGGCCCTTTCTATCTCGAGGCCGGCGGGCCCAAAGCCGATAACCCCAGCCTCGGTTATCTCCCGGAGCATCAGGGCGTGGGCCAAGAAAAAGCCAACGTAGAGCGGCCCGCCCATCAGGTAACAGAATCCGGCGGGTAAGCTGCCGTCCCCAGAAACGCCGCCTCCTCGGTAAAAGGCGATGAACCAGAGCAGCGCGGCGAACGACCCGGCGGCAACCACGCCTCCGGATATGATCAGGAAGTTTTCGCGGCCGGAGGCGGCCTGAGCCCCCGCCAGCAGGGCCACCACCCAGGCGACTCCCAAGAGCACGGGCAGGGGGCCTACCCTGGCCGGTGTCATCCGGTAGAGTTCCCAGATTCCGGCCACCCCGGCCGCCAGGACCAAGGCGGTCAGCCATGGGGCTCCCAGCCAGATGGCGCCCACCACAACGGGGATTCCAACCAACGCCGTAAGCGACCGTTGGAGCAAGAACTCTTTCCCTGTTCCTACTCTTGGAGAGCTTGGGAATCGTGGGATTGGTCTTCGAGGTTGAGGTGAGGGGTCTGGGATTCGGGGTACTGGTCTTCGGGGTTGAGCCCGCCGTAGCGGCGGCGGCGGCGGCTGAATGACTCCAGAACCTGCTCCAATTCGGCCGCGTCCAGGTCGGGCCACAGGGTGGAGGTGTGATAGTACTCGCTGTAGGCGGACTGCCACAGGAGGAAATTGCTGATGCGCTGTTCTCCGCCGGTGCGAATGATCAGGTCGGGGTCGGGACTATGGGCGGTGAACAGATACCGGCTGAACAGCTCCTCGTCGATCACATCCGGACTGAGCCCGTCCCTGATGATGCGCCGGACCGCCTCCAGTATCTCGGCGCGGCCGCCGTAGTCGAAGGCCACGTTCAGGGTGATGCCGGTGTTCTTGCTGGTCAAACGCTGGGCTTCGGCCACGGCTTCGCGTAGCTCCGGGCTCAGGTTCTCCGTCCTGCCAACGTGGACGATGCGCACATTTTTTTTGTGGAGTTCCTGCGTCTGGCTGGCCACGGCCTCGGAGAAGACATCCATGATGCCGTCAACCTCTTCTTTGGGGCGGCCCCAATTCTCCGTGGAGAAGGCATAGAGGGTGACGAACCTAACGCCCTTTGGCTCCAGGGTCTCCAATATGCCCTGGATGCACCGCACGCCATGCTCGTGGCCGGCGATGCGCGGAAGGCCCTGCTTCTGGGCCCACCGGCCGTTGCCGTCCATGATGAAGGCGACGTGGACGGGTACGTTGGCGCCGTCCCCGAGGGGCGGTTGGGGTGGGGAAGCCTCAACCTGCACGGTGTTAAACCTGAAGTATCTCCGCCTCTTTGGCGGAACCTGTCTCATCGATCTGTTTGGTGTGACCGTCGGTGGTTTTCTGCAGTTGGTCCTGGGCGCGCCGGTTCTCGTCTTGGGAGATCAACTTGTCTTTCTCCAGCTTCCGCAGCGACTCAAGACCGTCCCGCCGCACGTTCCTGACCGAGACCTTGCCGTCTTCGATCTTGCGCTTGAGCAGCTTGACCATCTCCTGGCGTCGCTCCGTTGTTAGCTGTGGAATGGGCACCGTGATGATCGCGCCGTCGTTGGACGGGTTGAACCCCATTTCAGAGGCCATCAGGCCCTTTTCGATCTGCTTCATCGACCCCTTGTCCCAGGGCTGAATCATGATGGCCCTGGCGTCGGGCGCGGAAATCGAGGCGATCTGCTTCAGGGGAGTCATGGCGCCGAAGTAGTCGATCTCGACGTTCTCCACCAGCGCCGGGGTCGCCCGGCCGGTGCGGAGCTGGGTCAGGTCACGCTTGAAGGCGTCCACGGCGCGGTCCATCGTGGCGGAGATCTTGGTCAGCACGACATCGGGGGTCAGATCGGTGTCGCCACCTTTTGGAGGCATAATCAGTCCCTCCCAGTTATCAGGGTGCCCACGGTTTCGCCGGATAGTATGTTGCCCATGGTCCCCGGTTCAAAAACGTTGAAGACCACTATGGGCAGGTTGTTGTCCATGCAGAGTGATAGGGCTGTGGAATCCATCACCGCCAGACGCATGTTGAGGGCGTCCATATAGTCCAGGCGCCCAAACCTGACGGCGTCGGAATTTTCGTTGGGGTCGGAGTCGTAGACCCCGTCCACGTTGTTCTTGGCCATGAGCAGCACATCGGCGTTGATCTCCAGTGCCCGTAACGCGGAGGCGGTGTCCGTGGTCATATAGGGATTCCCCGTGCCGGCGGCGAAGAGCACGACCCGGCCCTTCTCCAGGTGGCGGATGGCCCGGCGCCGGATGTAGGGCTCGGCCACTGCCTGCATCTGCAGGGCGCTCTGAGTGCGGACGTCGATGCCCTGCTGCTCCAGCCCGTCTTGAAGGGCCAGCGCGTTGATGATGGTGGCCAGCATACCTGCGTAGTCCGCGGTCGCCCGGTCCATCCCCCTGGACTCGGCCGCTTCCCCCCTCCAGATGTTGCCTCCACCCATCACGACGGCGATCTGAACCCCCAGTTTGGAAGCTTCGCCGATCTGTTCTGAGAGGTAGTTCACCGCCACGGGGTCAATACCATACGGGGTCTCTCCTCTCAGAGATTCACCGCTGATTTTCAGCATCACGCGCCGGTATCTAGCTTCAGCCATACCTTCAGAACGAACTATTCGCCGACTGCTAGTCTGGTGAACCGGACCACTCGGATGTTCTCTCCGACCCTGCCGGCCAACTCCTTGACCATATCACCGACGGACGAGGAGCTGTTTTTAATGAAGGGTTGCTGCATGAGGCTGATCTGGGCCGGGGGACGATCATCTCCCTCTTCGATCTCGTCCCGATCGACGTAGACCGGGCCCATGGCCGCGACCTGCATGGCGATGTCGTGGGCCAGCTTTTGAAATTCTTCGGTGCGGGCGACGAAGTCGGTCTCGCAGCCGAGTTCAACCATGGCCCCAACCCGTCCGCCGGTGTGCAGATAGGTTTCGATGACACCTTCATTGGTGGTTCGGCTCACCCGTTTGGCCACGCTGGCAACGCCCTTTTCACGGAGGACAATGACGGCATTCTCCAGGCTCCCATCCGCCTTCTCCAATGCCTCTTTGCAATCCATGATTCCGGCGCCAGTCTGGTCGCGGAGGGTCCTTACTAATTCAACGCTGACCGCCAATTAACTGCTCCTGATGGCCGGCCAAGGAATGGCCGTGGATTAATGACACCGGAGGGTTATGCCTCCGGCTGATCCTCGCTGGCTTTTTCTGCTTCAGGCTCGGACTCGATCACCGCCTCGGGCGCGGCCGGTTCCGCTACTGGCTCCGCAACTGCCGCCTCGGGCGC
>JACZXN010000102.1 GCA_022571575.1 Chloroflexota bacterium
TGAGCGTAGCCGAAGAGCTCACCACGAACGGTATTGTTAACAGCGATTATTGAATGCAAGTAACAGGAGGCCTGTATGTTTTTTGGCGTCTCGATGTTCGCCACCGATTTTGCGATCCGCCCCGACGACCTGGCCCGTTTGCTGGAAGACCGGGGTTTTGAATCCATGTGGGTGCCGGAGCACACCCACATCCCAGCCAGCCGGCGCAGTCCTTGGCCGGGTGGACCCGACCTGCCTGAAGAATACTGGCACACCTACGACCCTTTCCTGGCGCTGACCGCCGCCGCCGCAGTGACAAAGAATTTGAAGCTGGGCACCGGCATCTGCCTGATGGTCGAACGCGACCCCATCACCACGGCGAAAGAGGTTGCCAGTCTGGACATGCTATCCGACGGCAGGTTCATCTTCGGCATCGGCGGCGGTTGGAACGCCGAGGAGATGGAGAACCACGGGACGACCTTCCGGAGGCGATGGCGAGTGCTCCGGGAACGGATGCTGGCCATGAAGGAGATCTGGGCCAACGACGAGGCGGAGTTTCACGGTGAATTCGTCAACTTCGACAAGATCAGGTCCTACCCCAAACCGGTGCAGAAGCCCCATCCTCCCATCATCATGGGAGGAGATGGCCCCAGGACCTTCGACCGGGTCATCGAGTACTGCGATGGCTGGATGCCCATCGGCGGCAGACGGCCGGAAGGACCCAGTCTCGGCGAGAAGATCACCCAACTGAGACGGCAGGCGGAGGACGCGGGGCGGGACCCGGCTTCGATCAGTGTCTCCATCTTCGGCACCCGGCCCGATGGGGACATGGTCAACAGGATGAAGGAGGCGGGCGTAGATCGGGTGGTATTTGGCCTTCCTTCGGCTAACCGGGACACGGTTGTTCCACTGATAGACGAGTATGCCAAGCTGATGTGAGGCGAACCTCTCGCTTTGGCGGGGCATGATTGCCCCAGGAATCCTGGATCGGCCCTACGCAACTCTCGACACTTGTGACGGTTGCTTCGTCGCTTCACTCCTCAGAATGACAGTTTCGAGGCGGCCCTCCGGGGTGTGGCAGGCGGCGCAGCAGTTGAGACTGCGGGACGCCGCCGCCGCGTTGGGCGTCTGGATGGCGTCCTCGCCGGTCTGCTGGCCGGATGCGATGGGCCGGGTGTACTCCAGGGAGTCCCGTTCCCAGTGGCCGTCCTGGTGTCCGAACCGTTTGACGCGCCGTTCCTCAAGGCGATGGGATGCAGCAACGTCCAGGCCTCGGTCATCGTGTCCTGGTCGATCCTGGACCGGTTGACCCATCGGCCTTTCTCCAGGGAGCCCAGAGGAACTCCGTCCCGGAAAACCACCATATTGCCCAAGGTAGCGGGCACGCGCTCTCCCGGCGTCACGATCCCCACCAGGTTCAGAGGGTCGCAGGCGGACACCGCCACCAATTGACCCGTGGCCGGGGCGCCCTTGACCTTTCTTAGGGCCTCCACCGCCTCGAGTAACGCGAACTGCTCTCCAACAAACCCAGCCACGAAGCGCCCTCCCCGGATCTCACCGCGGGCCTCCAACCGGCGCAGAACGCGGACGAGTTCCCGCCACCGGGGCGCCATGGGCTCCCGGGCCAACAGCTCTGGGAACAACACCCCATACCTCACGAGGAGCTGGCGTGCCCTGGCCTCCACTGCGTCTTCATGCCCCTCGTCCGGACCATTGGCCGCCCGCAAAAGGGACCATCGGCTGTATCCGGAACGCCGCCGCTCCGGCCGGGCCCGGAATCTCGATAATCGGCGAGACCGGCCGGTCTTCCCGCTGGTGCGGCTTCGCAGGGCCTCTACTCCATCGCTGGTAACCTTGCCGGCGGCGGCCAGTTGCCACAGGGCCTCCTCTACGTCGGAGGGCAGACGGTGGGTAGCGGCCACAAGGTCCGATAAAAAGCAGGCGCCCCTTGTTATTAGATGTTCCAGGATTTCCCGGGCGGAGCCTGCCGGTTGGGAGTCGTTGCCGCCATCACCGTCCGAGGGCCGGTCAAGCAGCCAGTCCAGGTCCTCTCGCCGGGCGAAGGTGATGCGAGTGGACCTGGCAAGGGCCGCGTGCGGCCTGGCGGTATGGCCGTTGTCTGGGGGCATGGCCATTCGACCCCACACCACTTCCCCGCCCAGGCAGAGCTGGTCAAGCCAGAGAGATTGGTATTCCCGCATGCGAGAAGACAAGAGCTCCGTTTCCCACGCGCCCGCCGCGCCTTCAAAGCCCTGGAGCTGCTCAATGATGTCCAGCAAACCTCCCTCGCCTTGCAGACGGGAGCCGGGATCGGCGTGCTGCCACTGGAACAGAAACCGCATGTAGGTGGCCTGGGACACGGGCTCGATCGCCTGCCGCAACCCGCTGATGGTGGCACGGTGGATCCGTGCCAGGATTCGCCGGTCGCAGAACTCCTGCTGGACCGCGTCGGGGCGGAACCTGCCCCGCAGCACCAGTCCCTCGGATTCGAGCTGAAGCAGGGCTTGGTTGACCTGGGATTCGCCCAGTCCCAGGTTTTGGGCCATTTCGCCGGGAGTGAATGGCCCGGAGCACTCCACCCATCCGCGCACCAGATCCAGGTGGGCTTCTTCCTCCGATAGGACGGGTCCCGATGCCGGACCTTGGGCGGTACTGGGGTCCGGCCTTGATTCGGGAAATGCGGCCCGGACCAGCGAGATGCGCTCGGTGGCGGCCCATGCCCAGCTTTCATGGGCATGACCGGCGGCGTCGTGACCAAAACGGAAGGCCCGGCCCGCTTGCACCAATTCCGCGAACCATTGGTCCAGCTCCTCTCGGGAAGGGCCGGCATCATTTCGGTAGGCATAAGCCTGGGGAAGGATGCCCAGAACCAGGAGGGCATCGTGCAGCTCGTGGATGTCCCTGATGCGAGGCCAGGCATTCTCCGACTCTTGTTGGATGACCTGCGCGTCCAGCGCACCCAGCTCCCGGGAGTCCTCGGGAAGGGCACGCCGTAGGGACACGGCCCTGGCCCGGCGCTCCTCCAGAGGAGCATCGTCCAGAAAGGCGTAGGGCGCGGCGTTAAGGATCTGGTGGGCGAATACCGATGGCTGCACCGTGTCTCGCGCGTGCACCTGAATATCGCCCTTCTGGATAGCTTCCAGAACGCCCTTGAGCCCCGGCAGGTCGGTGGCCTCGGTAAGACAGTCCCTCATCGTCTCGAAGACGATGGGATGGTCCGGCTCTTCGATGTCGCCCGGCGGAGCATTGTCCTGACAGGCGACCTGTGCCGGGAACACTGCGGCCAGGAGATCGTCGGAGCGCATGCGCAGCAAAGGCGCGGGCACCTTCCGGCCCCCCGTGTGTCTCAGCACCGCCAGGGACCGGGTGGCATTCCAGCGCCACCGAGTGCCGAAGAGGGGCGCCTGCAGCATGGCCTGGCGCAGCACCCCTTCCACCGTCTGGGGAGAAAGAAACGCGAATATGTCGGAAATGGGAAAGGACAGGTTCGGCCCCAGTGAGAAGTTAAGGCCGTCGTCGGTGGCCGAGGCCTGTAGCTCGAAATCGAAGCTGCGGCAGATGCGCTTACGCAGGGCCATGCCCCAGGCGCGGTTGATGCGGGCGCCGAAGGGGGCGTGCACGATGATCTGCATGCCGCCGGTCTCGTCGAAGAACCGTTCCGCCACCACCTGATTTCCCGTGGGCACCATGCCCAGGACCCGCTTTCCCTCTTCCAGGTAGGCCACCAATTGGCGGGCGGCCTCGTGGGGAACACCGGCCTGGGACACCACCCATTCCAGGGCTTCCGCAGGGCGGTCCAGCCGCTGGTCAACTTCCTCCCGCAGGCTGGTTATCTCTTGCGACAATTCCCAGGTCCTGCCGGGAGCTTCCCCGAGCCAGAAGGGGACGGTAGGGGACATGCCGTGAGCGTCCTCCACACGGACCCGGCCTCGCTCCACGCGGCGAATCTTCCATGGAGTGTTTCCCAGCAGGAAAACGTCGCCGGCCATACTTTCGATGGCAAAGTCCTCGTTAACCGTGCCGACGAAGGTCTCCTCGGGGTCGGCGATAACATCGTAGTCGGCGTTATCGGGGATCGCGCCACCGCTGGTCATGGCGGCGATACCGGCGCCACGGCGTCCCGTCAGCCGCCGGTTTATGCCATCCCGGTGCAGAAGGGCCCTGCCCCGTCCTTCTCTGGGAGCAAATCCCTCGGAAAGCACCTCCACCACCTGGTCAAACTTTTCCCGTGGCAGGTCCCGGTAGGGGTAAGCTCTCCGGCAGAGGCTGTACAGATCGTCTTCATCCCATTCCTCGGCAGAGCAGGCGGCCACCATCTGCTGCGCCAGGACATCCAGAGGCCAGGGGGGGATCTTCAATCTGTCCAGGTTGCCCCGGCGCAGGGCACGCACCAACGCGGTGCACTCCACCAGCTCATCGCGGGTCAGGGGGAAGAGCCGTCCTTTAGGCGTGCCCAACAAGGTGTGCCCCGAACGGCCGACACGCTGAAGGAGCAGGCCGATGGAACGGGGAGAGCCTATCTGGCAGACCAGGTCAACCACCCCAACGTCGATGCCCAGCTCCAGGGAGGCGGTGGCCACGCACACCTTGACCTCGCCCTTCCGTAGCTTCTCCTCGGCGGCCAGCCGGGTGGCGCGGGACAGGCTGCCGTGGTGGGCCACCACCGCCTCCTCCCCCAGGCGTTCCGATAGCTGATGCGACAATCGTTCCACCAACCGCCTGGTATTGACGAACACCAAGGTGGTGTCGTGGTCTCTGGCCAGGCCGGCGACGGTGTCCAATGTCTCGCCCCAGATCTCGTGGGTGGCGATGGGCCCCAGCTCTCCTTCGGGCAGCTCGATGGCCAGGTCCATGGCCCTGGCGTGGCCGGTATCGACGATCAGGCAGTCTGGGGTGCCGTCGGGAGCGATGTTGTCATTACCCACCAGGAAACGGGCCATCTCGTCGATGGGCCGCTGGGTGGCCGACAGCCCGATGCGGGTGATCTCCTGGCCGGCCAGGGCGCAAAGCCGCTCCACCGAAAGGGACAGATGCGACCCTCGTTTGTTGTTGGCCACGGCGTGGATCTCGTCCAGGATCAGGGTCTTGACCCCTTGCAAACCCTGGCGTCCGCTGCGCGAGGTCAGCAGGATATACAGAGATTCCGGCGTGGTGATCAGTATGTGGGGCGGGCGCTTGGCCATCCGCTGGCGTTCCGAGGGCTTGGTGTCTCCGGTGCGCACGGCGGTGCGGATCTCGGGCAGGGGCGTGCCCATCTCTTCGGCCAGCGCCCGCATCTCTTCCAGGGGCGTGGCCAGGTTCTTCTGGATGTCGTTGGAAAGGGCCTTCAGGGGAGATACGTATACAACCTGAGTGGTGTCGGGAAGCCCCTCATCGATGCCTTGACGCACCAGCCCGTCGATGCAGGTGAGGAATGCGGCCAGGGTCTTGCCCGAGCCGGTGGGCGCGGCTATCAGCGTGTGACGGCCCTGGGCAATGGCCGGCCAGCCTGCCTCTTGGGCCTCGGTGGGGCAGGGGAATCGGCCCTTGAACCACGCCTGAATTATCGGATGGAAGCGCGAAAGAGGCATGGGGGTAGTTTAGCATAACGGGGATTCTACCTGACCCTACGGATGTCAGTCCGGGCCTCGAGGGGGATAATTCCCCCTCGACCCCCTATGCCATGGAAGCGCTGATGGAAATTGATCGTTTCCGGGTTAGCCGGCGGCGGCTGCCGTGATTGCGGCCCCCTTCAAGAACTTGGCGACGTGGGGGACCACCAGATCGCCGGCCCGGGATGTCTGGCCGTGATCCAGGCCGGGGAAGGAAACGAAGGTGGCATTGGGCAAGTGCTGCATGCACGCTTTGGCGCCTTCGTAGAAGCCGTCGGCCTCGCCCACGTAAAGTAGACAAGGCATGGTCATGGTGGGAAGGACGTCATCCATGTCGCCGGTGCCCCTGGGGGCATTGGTGGCGGCGATCAATGCCTGCGGGTCGTTGGCCAGCATCAATGCCCTTCGGCCGGGGTCCATCGGCCCGCTTTGGGCTTCCTGGTGGGCCACGTAGGCTTCCATCCCCTGTTGGAATAGCTCCACCCGGTTTGCCGGCAGAGCGTTCCCTCCCGACCCAGAGGGACTCATTCCGCCGATGATGAGGGAGTGGAAACGCTGAGGCGCGTGTATGGCGATGCCGAAGCCGATGCGGCCGCCCATGGAGAAGCCCAGGAAATGGGCCTTATCGATCCCCAAGTCGTCCAGCACGGTAGTAACGTCCCTCACCCTGAGACTGAGCTCATAGTCCTTGGGATCGTGGGGCTTGCCGCTGGCGCCGTGTCCGCGGGCATCGATGAGGATGAGGCGGTAGTCTTTCTGCAGCGGTTCCACGTATCCGTTGAGGTACCAGTTCTGGATGCTGCTGGTGAAACCGTGTTGCATCACCAGCGGCGGACCGTCTCCCTCCACGTGGTAGTGTATGCGGACCCCCTGATTGTTGGCGTACGGCATGTCCCGTGCCTCCTAGCGATGATTGAATGGATTGCTAATCTCCGGAAAGGGAGTGTGGGTGGCCTCGCCCCTCACGTCGTCCTTGGACGCTC
>JACZXN010000103.1 GCA_022571575.1 Chloroflexota bacterium
CCCCCCGCAACGTCGACGATGCCGGAGTCGACCACCACGAGCGTGAGTTGATACTCGCCGTCGCCGCCGGTGAGCAAATTCAGGTTTTCGAGTTGCCAGGTAATTCCCCCGTCGGGCGTCGACAGCGACAGGCTTGAAAGATCCTCGATCTGTCGCGCTCCCGTACCGTCGTTAACCGTGAGAAAAAGGTCGGACGTGTCGAATCCGCTGACCGCTTGGCTGAACTCGCCCGGCAATTGTGTGCCGGCGTTTCCGGCGCCCACGACCGCAGCGAAGGCAGGCTGACCCGGGCTCATCGACACAAGCTCCATCACTGCACGCTCGAGATCTTCAATCCTCATGATCCTGCATCTCCTTCTGTTGTCCTGTCCGCATTACGAAACTGCGCGCCCACGGGCGGTATGCTATGGGACGATGCACACAGCTACAACAGTAGGATTATGGCCATTACGTAAGTAGAAACCCCTAGAGAGAAGGACGGGCGCTGCGTATGGGCCGAAGCGGGCGCCATGTTTGGCGCTGACCGCCGTGTTCACGGGCTGGAGAACATAGGGGTGGCCGGCGCTTCGGTCAGGCCCAACTTGGTGCGGGCCAACACAAACTCGACCACTATTAATGATTGGCGAGCGGGTGGCCGACTGGATGAAAGAGGGGTAGGTCTACCGGCTAAAGCGGCGTGGTTACAGACCGTCGATAAACGCTGAGAACAAAGTTGACCCTTCCCAGCGGACCAGGGCGCCGGGTCCCAGGCCGTTGCTCCACACACTGCCGTTGGCGGGGTCCGCGATGGTGGACACGTCCCCCGATTCCTGCATCAACTCTATGTGGCTCATCACCTCGGTGAAGGCCGAGAAGAAGTTCTGCTCTTCCAACTCCCGGTCGGAGAAATACTTTCTGGTGAGAGAGACCAGGTCCATGGGGCCGGCCTTCATCACCTCGGTCAACTCGTGGCACCGGTTCCGGTGGTGCTCCACGATCTCCGTGGCCCGCTCCACCCCGATGGGGTTGAAGATGCCCTTGTGAAAGGCCCGGTGGGCCGGCAGCACGGTGATGTCGCCCTCCAATTCCGCCATGCGCTTCAGCGACGTGAGCAGGACTTTTAACCCGTAGATATCGTTGGCCTCCCGGTAGGCGGCCGGCAGGGTCGACTGAAAGCTGTTATAGCTCATCGCCACCGACGGATGGGGCGTGATCAAGGGCAGGATGTGGTCTCCCGAAAACAGCACCTGCTCGAACAGGATGCACAGTTCGTCGGGTGAGTGGCCGGGCGTGTAGTAGAAGGTGAACCCGCCCGCCTGGAGCCCGTCGGTCACCGGGTGGTCCAGGGTCAACCGGCGGTTAAGTTCGTGGTGCTCTTTCACCCGCGCCATGGTGTCGGAGGTCTCGAAGGCCTCGAACCCCTGGACGTCCCGCCGCCAGCCTATCTCCATCTCCAACCGGTCGGCCCGCAGCATGGAGCCGTAGATCTCGTGGGCCCAGATCTCGGCGCCGCTCTTTTGGACCACCGGCAGGCAGCTTCCGTCGTGGTCCATGTGGCCGTGGGTGACCACGATGCGGTCCACCGCGGTCAGGGAATGTCCCAGTTGTTCCAGCCCCTGTTCCAGATAACTCACCGACCCGTGACAACCCGGGTCAACCAGCGTCAGATCGTCGCCCTCAACCACGTAGCACCAGGTCGGCCCCAGGGTCGTTTCCCACGACTGGGGCACCCCGATGGCGTTGATCACGGCCCCGGTGGGTGAGGTGTATTTTATGAGAGTTCCGTTTCCTGAATCGTCGCCTCGTTTGATTATCTCAGCTTCTAGCATCGGTTCCTGTTTTGAGTTTCATAGCCCCCGAGGGTTGCGGAAGCCGGTCCGTGCGTTGATCCATGCCAGAACGGGCATGGCGAAAAGGGTGGACCGGCGCGGTAATCGGGGCCCTGGGAATGGTAACATCTTGTCTGCGAGATAAAAAGCTGAGGTGATGAAGTCATGGCCCAGTCGATAGGAATCGTTGGATGTGGGTCCATCGGCCAGTCCCTGCTGCGGGCGGCCGACTCCGGCCAATTGAACGTGCCGGTGGCCGGCGTGACCAGCCGGGACGAGCACCGGGCCCATGAGTTCCTCGGCACCCTGGATACCCCGCCTCCCTACCTGGACCGTCAGGAGCTCATCTCCCGGTCCGACCTGTTGGTTGAGACGGCGGGCGGCCACGTCGTCGCCGACCTGGCCAAGGAGACCTTCGCCGCGGGGAAAGACCTGATGGTCATCAGCATCGGCGCCCTGTTGGACAATCCCGGCATCATCGAGGAAGCGCGGGCAACGGGTTGCCGCCTGTTGGCCCCGTCCGGCGCGATAGCGGGCCTGGACGGGATAAAATCGGCCTGCGCCGGCCAGGTGGACCATGTGACCATGGTGTCCCGCAAGCCGCCCATGAGCCTGGAGGGCGCGCCGCATCTGGTGGAGAACGGCATCAGCCTAGAGGGGCTGGAAGAGGAACTGGAGGTCTTCTCCGGGACTGCCCGGGAGGCGGTGAAGGGATTCCCGGCGAACCTGAACGTCTCGGCCGCCGTCAGCCTGGCGGGGTTGGGCCCCGACAAGACCCAGGTCAAGATGGTGGCCGTGCCCGGACTGGAACGCAATTGTCACGATATAGAGGTCGTGGGCGAATTCGGGGTGCTGAGGATACACATCGAGAACATCCCCTCGGAGAACCCGCGCACCGGCCGCCTGACCGCCCTGTCCATCATCCGGTCGGTGCAGGACGCGGTGGACCCCTTCCGCATCGGCACCTAGCTCCGGCCGGAGACAGCGGAGGGTTACAAAAGGGACCCGCTCCTGTTGTGCAGGAGCGGGTCCTTTTTTGTTGGTTAACTGGTCACCGGCTACCCGTCACTCTCCGATGGCGGCTCCGCAGACGGTGTCCATGATGAGCCGGGTCACCACGTAGGGGTCGCAGTTTGCGTTGGGACGGCGGTCTTCTATGTAGCCCTTTCGGTCCCGGGCCACCTGCCAGGGGATCCTGACCGACGCGCCGCGGTCGGAGACACCCCACCTGAACTCCTTGTAGGACAATGTCTCGTGTTCCCCGGTCAACCGCTCTTCGATCCGGTCTCCGTAGTTGGCGATGTGAAGTTCGGCCTTGGTTCCCAAGGCCTCCGCGGCGGCGATACAGGCGTCGTAGTCGTTCCTCATCTGGACGGTGGAGAAATTGCAGTGGGCGCCGGCCCCGTTCCAGTCGCCCCTGACCGGCTTGGGGTCGAGGGTGGCGCTGACGTTGAATTGCTCGCCGATCCGGTAGAGCAGCCACCGGGCCACCCAGAGGTGGTCGGCCACGGCGGGAGTACCGATGGCGCCGATCTGGAATTCCCATTGACCGGGCATGACCTCTCCGTTGATCCCGACAATGGCCAATCCGGCATGCATGCAGGCGTCAAGGTGGGCCTCCACGATGGGGCGTCCGAATACCTCATCGGAGCCCACACCGCAGTAATAACCTCCCTGAGGAGCGGGGAACCCATTGTCCGGCCAGCCCAGGGGCTTGAGGCCGTCGAAGTAGGTGTATTCCTGCTCGATCCCGAACCACATGTCCATCGCGGCGTACTTCTCGGATGACGCTAAACAGGCGGCCCTGGTGTTGGAGGGATGGGGACTCATGTCGGTGAGGAGGACCTCGCACAGCACCAGCTTGTTGTCATCCCCGCGTATGGGGTCGGGGCAGATGAAAACCGGATTCAGAACACAGTCGGAATTCTCTCCGGTGGCCTGGTTGGTGCTGGAACCGTCGAAGGCCCAGATGGGCGGCTCCTCGCCGTTGGGAATCACTTTTCCCTTGGAACGCAGCTTGGCGGTGGGTTTTTGCCCATCAACCCAGATGTACTCAGCCTTGTAACTCATAATTCTCCGTCCTCTATTCGTTGGCCCCGCCAGATTCCTATTCAGGGACACGAGGCCACCCACGCGGCACTTCCCGCATCTGCTCCGTGGGCGAACTATAACGAGAATCCGCGGACCGGGTCAAATCGCCGGGAGACCACGGTCCCGAGATAGATTCCAACGCCAGGTTTCCCCCAAGCCGGGTGTTTTCGACCGGGCGCCTTCTAGTTGTATTCCCAGTGCCGCTCGACTAGAGTAACACCTGTTTGTTTCAACTATGTAAACTCGGCGGCCGGACCGGGTGAGGGCCATGCATCGTGCCTCATGAGGCCGTCGTGCCGCCAAGTTAAATCAATAAGTTAAATCAACCGGAGGATCGACCGATGACTATCGACGTGGCCACTGGCATCGCGCGCATACTCAAGCAGGAGGGTGTGGAATGGGTCTCCACCTTCCCGGTATGTAAGGTGAACAACGCCCTGGGCCGAGAGGGCATGCCCTTGGTGATGATGCGGGATGACCGCTATGCCGTCGCCCTGGCCGACGCCTTCTCCCGGATAACGGCCGGCACGAAGAACGGTGTCGTCACGTTTCAAGGGGGGGTGAACGCCGCCGGTCTCCAGGTGGCCTACGCCGGGATGGCCCAGGCCTTCGAAGACGGCTCTCCCGTCCTGTGCATCACCGACGGCATCTCCATCGGCGACACCCAGAATAGCCAGTTCGACGTGACCTCCAGCTTGAAATCGGTGTCCAAGTGGTACGGTCACCTGGACAAACCGGAGCGGCTGCCAGAGTTCATGCGGCGCGCCTTCACCATGCTCCGCACCGGCCGGCCCGGACCCGTGGTGATAGCGATTCCCGACGCCGACGCCCAGTACGATGAAACGGCGGACCCGTACATCCCGGTGAAGGGCTGGAAGTCGGTTCCAGACCCGGCGGACGTTACCGCGGCCGTTGAGCTGCTTCTGAAAGCCGAGAATCCGCTGATCTACGCCGGCGAAGGCGTCATCTATGCCGGCGCTTCCGCGGAGCTGCGATCCTTTGCCGAGTTGGTGAACGCTCCGGTGATCACCACCCTGAAGGCCATGGGGGTATTTCCAGGGGACCACCCATTGTTCGTCGGGGTCCGCGGGGAGCAGGTCAACCATTATCTGAACAGATGCGACCTGGTGCTGGCGGTGGGTTCCAGCCTGTCTCCGGGCCGCTTCAGCCACGGCATCCCCAATGCGGTGAACAAGACCATCATCCATTGCAACATAGACGAATTGCATGTGAACAAGGTCTACCCCACCGCGCAGGCGCTGATCGGCGACGCCCGCCTCACCCTGCAGGCGTTGACGGCCGAACTTTCCGCCAAGACGTCCGGCAATGGAAGGCCCGCCGGCAACGTGGCGTCGGAGGTCAAGTCGGCCCGCGATTCCGCCATGGTCAAATACCGTGAGGCCATGGCCTCAACCGACAAGCCCATCAACCCCTACAAGGTCTATGCCGGGCTGATGGAAGCGCTGGACCCCCACAACTCCTTCGTCACCCATGAATCGGGGAACACCCGGGACCAACTGAGCACGGTGTACGACACGCTGGTGCCCCGGGGTTTCCTGGGGTGGGGCAACGTATCTTCCCTGGGGTTCAGCCTGGCCGCGACCATCGCGGCCAAGCTGGCTTTCCCTCAGAAACAATGTGTCGCGGTCACCGGTGAAGCCGGGCTGGGTTACATGATGGGCAACTTGGAGGTCCCGCTGCGGCAGAAGATGGGAATCACGGTGGTCCACGTGAGCAACGGTGGGTTCGCCGGGTACGGCCCCGGTTTCTGGGGCGACGGCCACGACCCGTTCACCCATAAGGTGCTGGGGTACGACGAAGTCGATATGTCGAAGGTCATCGGGGAATTGGGCTATCACACCGAGCGGGTAACCGAGCCGTCGGAAGTGGTCCTGGCCCTGAAGCGCGCCTTCTCCGCCAACGAGTCCGGCCAGCCGGCCTACATAGAGTTCATCTGCAGCCAATTCCCGGTCTACGGCGGTTGGGTGAGCAGATAACGGGAACTTCAGGAGCGCAAACCGGACTGGGAGGTTGGAGGTCCGAGAGGGAGTGGAAGGGCTGGGGAATGGCGACCCGGATGGGATTCGAACCCACGATCTTCGGCGTGACAGGCCGATATGTTGAAACCGCTACACCACCGGGCCACACAGGTCGCCGGACCGTGATGGCCCGGCGATTTGAGTGTATGACTTTCAATTTTGAGTGTCAAGAAGGCGGGTAGCACCGGCCGATTTTTTGGAGACCGACGCAAGGAAGATGGCCCAGGACTCAATCCTGGGCCATCCTGATATTTTCGGGCCGTTTGCTGGGTTGGTCACCCGCTGCCGCTGGAACCACTGACGGAGCTGCTGCCGTCGCCATCGGACCCGCTGCCCGAATTGCTGCTGCTGTCTTTTTCCTCTTCTTCATCGCCGGAGCCGCTGCCCGAGCTACCACCGTCGCCACCGGACCCGCTGCCGGAATTGCTGCCGCTGTCTTTTCCCTCTTCATCATCGCCGGAGCCGCTGCCCGAACCGGAAGACGCGCTAAAATCCCCGCTGCTGTCCTCGCCC
>JACZXN010000104.1 GCA_022571575.1 Chloroflexota bacterium
AAGGGCCTCGGGGCAGGGCGAGCCCCGGGAGACCCTGGAGATATTGGTCAGCGACGAACTGGGCCCGCGGAGCTACGAGATGTACAGCGGCGGCGAGGCCTTCCAGGTGAACTTGGCCCTGCGCATCGCCCTCTCCAAGGTCCTGGCCCAGCGCATGGGAGCGCCGTTGCCGACCCTATTCATCGACGAGGGGTTCGGCACCCAGGACGCCGTGGGGCGGGAGCGGATCTTGGACGTCATCAGCGCCATAAGCAGCGACTTCGAGAAGGTGTTGGTCGTCACCCACCTGGACGACTTGAAAGAGGCCTTTCCGGTGCGGATCGAGGTCCAGAAAAATGAGTCAGGTTCCACCTTTTGGCTCAACTAAACCCCGCTGGGCGCACAGGATCTAGGTCCGGAGGATAGAGTTGACTTCCCTTTCTGGCAACGATATCCAGGTCCGCCGCGCGTCGTCGGCGCATCTGGAAGCCATAGTTGGATTTAACTCCGCCATGGCCAAGGAGACCGAAGGGAAGGAGTTAGATGTTAAACTACTTCGTTCCGGCGTAGAGGCGGTGTTGACCCGCAACGACCTGGGCTTCTATTTGGTGGCGGAACACGCCGGCCGTCCCGTGGGCCAACTTCTTATCACCTACGAGTGGAGCGATTGGCGAAACGCTTTCTTCTGGTGGATCCAGAGCGTCTACATTAGCCCCGAATACCGCCGAATGGGCGCCTATAAAGCCCTGCATGTCTACGCCGCCGTGGAAGCCCGCCGCCAGGGCAACGTCTGCGGCCTGCGGCTTTACGTAGATAAGGACAACCGAATCGCCCAGGGCGTCTACGCCAGCCTGCGTATGCGCCAGACCCACTACGATATGTACGAGATCGAGTTTGATACCGGCCAGGAGGAAAATGATGCTGCCCGATAACGTCACGAAGTTCGCCACTGAGAACCATCAAGGGGTGTTGACCACATTCCGCAGAAACGGCATGCCCCAGATGAGTGTCGTCACCTGCGGAGCGTACCGCGACGGCGTGGCCTTCACCACCACCGCCGGCCGGGCCAAGCTGCTCAATCTGCAGCGCGACGCCCGGTGTTCGCTGATGGTGTCCAAACGGGACTGGTGGGGCTATGTGGTCTTGGAAGGCCGGGCCACCATATTGTCTCCGGAGAACACCGGAGCAGATGAGCTGCGCCAGGCCCTGCGGGACGTCTACCGCGCCGCCACCAACCAGGACCACTCCAACTGGGAGGAATACGACCAAGCCATGGTCGACGACCGCCGCTCGGCCGTGATCGTGGTCCCCGACCACATCTACGGGACGGCGATGTAGGGCCGGGTCCCCAAGATGCTGGGGCCTGGCCCTGCCGTGCCCCTACCACGGGCATGATGCGGGCCGGAAGATCAGACCTGGCACTTGGGACAGAAATATGTGCCCCTGGCCCGGACGCGGATGGCCGCCATGGCGGTCCCGCAGTTGGGGCAGGGCGCCTTGACGTCACGGGGGTGGCTCCAGGTCATCAGGGCGGTGGGCGGGTCGGGCCAATGCTGGTCGCGGGCCCGGTCGTAAACGCCGTAGGCGGCGGTGAGGGCGTCGATTATCGCCTCCCGCAGCCGCACGATCTCGTCGATGGACAACCCAGATGCCGGCCGCTCCGGGTGGATGCCCGCCAAGAACAACGATTCGTCGGCATAGAGGTTCCCCAGACCGCAGACTATGGACTGCTCCAAGATCAGGGCCTTCACCGGGGCCTTCCGGCCGGCGAATGACTCCGCCAGAGTCTCGACGGTGAACCCGTCGTCAAAGGGCTCCGGGCTCATGGTGGGCAGCACCTCGTCAGGAGACTCCACCAGCCACAGCTTGCCGAACTTGCGGCCGTCCACGAAACGGAGTTCCCGCCCGTCGTCCAGGGGGAAGGAGTGCCGGGTCATGGGGTGGGGCTCCTGGGACTGGGGGTGGACCTGGAGCCTGCCGGTCATGCCCAGATGCACGATGAAGGTGGCTGGGTTTCCGCCGGAGAGCGGGAATATCAGGTACTTGCCCCGGCGCTGGACGTCCTGGACGGTGCGGCCCTTCAGGCCCTCCGCCAGTTCCGCCGCCGAGGGCTTCTTGACCGTGTTGGCCCAGGTGATGTCGGCGCCGGTGATGGTGCAACCGGGCAGCCCGGCCCGGACCAGGTTCCGGCGCGTGTTTTCCACCTCGGGCAGTTCTGGCATGTTGGGGCGGTCCTCCGGATGGGCAGGGGCGGTCTGTTTACCCTGGAGCAGCGGTCAATCCGCACGGCATCATATCAAATGGCGGCTCTCAAATCGCCGACGGGATAACGGGATAGAGGAAAGAGATTCGGCGGCCCGTCCTAGATCCGGACCCCCAACTGCCTGGCCAGGTCGGGGAAGCCGTCGGCGACGATGTCATGGTGAGGATTGGGCTCTGGGTCGGGAGGTCCGGCAGCGCCCCACTCGTCCGGGCGCCGCACGAACGCGGTCTTGAACCCCGAATTCTTCGCGGCGTCCAGGTCGAAGTTGTGACAGGCGACCATCAGGCATTCCTCCGGCTTTAGCTGGAGCCACTTGGCGGCGGTCAGATAGGCTTCGGGCAGTCGTTTGTACTTCCCAATACCCTCACAGGAAAGCACCGCATCCCAACTAAAGTTGTTTCGCTTGGCCGTGTCGATGATCATTCTAAAACTGAGGACGGTGAAAGAGGCGCAGATAAACTTCTCCCGTAATCTGGGCAGCACGGCCGGAAAATCCGGCCATGCTTCGAGGCTGTGGGCGGTCCGCCACCAGATATCGTACCGGTCTTCGACGGTGAAAGCGTCCAGGCCGTTCTCGGCGATGATCTCGTCCAGCGCCATCCGATGGGAATCGTCGTGGTTATGGCCGGGAGGAGCATGTTCCCCCATGTTAACGGTCAGGCGCAGCGACCGGCGGCGCAGCTCGTTGGCGATCCCCGGCCAGTCCTTCTCCAGGCCGTGCTTGGCCCCCGCCTTGGCCAGCGCGTTGCTGAAACCGGTGTGCCAATCGAGTATCGTGCCCCCGGTGTCAAAGGTGAGTGCTTTCACATCTTCGAGACTCATTTTCAACGCTCCCTTGCCGGTATGTGTTTCGGGTGAGGGACGGTCCGGCCGTCGGATGGACCGTGAGTGTCCGGGAGAATCTTGAGCGCGGAACTCGCCCCGGGTGGCCAGGTATTGTAGAGTAGACCGACCCTGACCGGTACCCCCCGACCCGTACTCAGATGAGGAGCCCGGTGATGCAAGAAACGCCCCTGCACTTCAAGACCATTTCCGAAGTGGCCGGCCTGATCGAGACCAAGCGGTTGTCTCCCGTGGAATTGACCGAAGCGATCCTGGGCCGTATCGATTCGATCGACGGCCGGTACAAAAGCTATGCCACGGTCATGGCGGACCAGGCGATGGCGTCGGCCCGCGCCGCCGAGACTGAGATCACCGCGGGCAGGTATCTGGGACCGCTGCACGGCGTGCCCATCGCGGTTAAAGACCTCTGCTTCACCAGGGGAGTCCGGACCATGGGCGGCACTCAGGTGTTGCGGGACCACGTACCGGATTTCGACGCCACGGTGGTGGAGAAACTGCGGTCGGCCGGCGCCGTGATACTGGGAAAGCTGAACCTCACCGAGGGGGCCATGGCCGGGTACAACCCGGAGTTCCAGATCCCCCTCAATCCATGGAACACGGAACGTTGGTCGGGTGCTTCCTCCAGCGGCTCCGGCGCGGCCACCTCCGCCGGGATGTGTTTCGGCTCCCTGGGCAGCGACACCGGAGGCTCCATCAGGTTTCCGGCGGCGGCCTGTGGCATCGTCGGAATGAAGCCCACCTGGGGCCGGGTCAGCCGCCACGGCGTACTCGCCTTGGCCGAGTCCATGGACCACATAGGACCCATGACCCGCAGCGCCGCAGACGCCGGAATCATGCTTCAAGTCCTGGCGGGCCACGACCCCAACGACCCGACATCCCTGACGGCTCCGGCGCCCAATATGCTGGAGGGCCTGGACCGGGGGATACAGGGCGTGCGCATCGGCCTGGACGAACGATACATCACCGAAGGCGTGGACGGTCCGGTGACTCAGGGCGTGCTTGCCGGGGTCCGGGTATTGGAGGGATTGGG
The DNA here is from genome assembly GCA_022571575.1 of Chloroflexota bacterium. The sequence continues at coordinate 4,116 of JACZXN010000104.1, forward strand.
CGCCCAGGTGGTCCAGGTGCGGATGCCCGACACCCCCGACATCAATGATTTCCTCTCGGCGTGGGGCGTGCTGTGCCAGGCGGAAGCCGCGGCCGCCCACCGGGAGACGTACCCGTCCCGCGGCGGCGAATACGGCCCTTGGTTCCGGGGATGGCTGGAACGGGGGGCCGCCGTCACCGGCGCGAGATACGCGGAGGCCAATAAGCAGCGGCTGGCCTGCAACGGAATCTTGGCCGGCGTCTTCGACGAGATCGACGTGCTGGTGTGTCCGGCCATGACCACCACGGCCGGTCCGGTCACGCCCGAGGAGTTGTACGGGCCCATGGGGGAGGATGACTGGGATTGGGGCCGGTTCACCATACCCTTCGACTTTAACGGCACGCCCACCATCTCGCTGCCCTGCGGTCAAGACGGCGACGGACTGCCCCTGAGTATTCAGTTCGTGGGCAAACACCTATCCGAGCCCCTGTTGTGCCGGATGGGCCATGCTTTCGAAAGCGCCACCCAATGGCGCCTCAACCCGGACGTCTGACAGCCGCACCGGCATCCGAACCTTGGACGAGTGGTATTCAAAAGAACCAAGAAGGTGGTAATCCCATGAAATTCGGGATCTACAGCTCCATCGCCAATCCGCCCCGCGGCGAGGACCTGCCCAGGTGCGTGGACGAAGTTATCGAAGAGGCGCGTTTGGCCGAGCAAGCCGGGTTCGACTCGTGCTTCTTTGGGGAGCATCATCAGGACCGGGACGGGTTTCTCCCGTCGCCTCTGATCGTGTGCACCGCCGTGGCGGCGTCGACCACCACATTGAGGGTGGGCACATCGGTGATCCTGTTGCCGCTGCACCATCCGGTTCGCCTGGCCGAAGACGTGGTAACCCTGGACATCATCTCCAAGGGGAGGGTGACCGTGGGGGTTGGCCTGGGCTACCAAGATGCGGATTTCCGGGCCTTCGGCGTCGCCATGTCGGACCGCGTGGAGTTATTCGAAGAAAAGGTCCAGATCCTGCGCCACTGCTGGTCGGGCCAGGAATTCTCCTTCGATGGCAAACACCATCAGATAGAGAACCTGCGCGTCCGGCCGGACCCCGTGCAAAAGCCCCATCCGCCGCTTTGGATCGGCGCCAGTGCTCCATCCAGCGTCCGGCGGGCAGGCGTTCTGGGCGATGCATTTGTCTCCACGCCCAGCACCACGCTGGAAAACACCTGCCGGTTGATCGGCGAGTACCGAAAATCCGCGGCCGCCGCCAACAAGAAGCCGGAAGTGGTTATCATGCGGGACGCCTGGGTGGCGGGCTCCCGGAAAGAGGCGGAAGAGGTCTACGGACCCGAAGTCCTGGCGGCGTACCGGTACTATTGGCGGAACGGGCTATCCGAGTTCAAGTCCATCAAAGACGAGTCGGAACTGACCCTGGACCGGATCGCCAAGGACCGGCTGATCCTGGGCGACCCCGAGGAATGCCTGACCGAATTTCAAAGGTGGCGGGAGGCGACCGGGGCCGAGACCTGCCTGCTGCGGCTGAGACATGCCCATTCGGGAGGGCCGTCCCACGCTCAGATCATGAAGACCATCGACCTGATCGGGGACCGGATAATTCCGTATATGGGCTGATCGAGCCGAAATCCGAGTCCTTTTCGTGCCGCTGATTCTGCTCCTAATTTAGACCGGCTCCCAGACAGGCTCCAAGGGTCACCCATCGGGGGCGAAGGACCGCTTGGCTCTGCCCTTCTTTGATTCTTGGTGGTAACCGGGGCAAGCGAAGCATCGCCGTGGATATCAAGTCTCCATCAGCCAAGGAAATAATCAACCGTCTCCTTGCTTCGTGCGATGTCGTAGTTCACAACATGCGGGCAGGAATCGCAGAGCGCCTGGGCATCGACTACGAGACGGCGCGAAATCTTCGGCCCGACTTATATACGTCCACGTCACCGGCTACGGCGCCCCTGGACCCAACAGACTGAAGCCCGGCTTCGATCCACTATTCCAATCCATGTCTGGAATTACCGCACGGCAGGGAGGCAGCGCCAATCGCTCAGTGTTTCTCAGGACTCCGGTGTGCGATGACACCAATGCCATGCTTCTGGCTGCTGGGGTCATGATGGCTCTACATCACCGGGACCAGACGGGCCAGGGTCAGAGGGTAGACCTGAGCCTCCTCAAAACGGCCGCTTTGATCAACTCCGACGATTTTATTCGCTACCAGGGCAAAGCGGACCGTCCGCTGGCGGACAACGGACTGTTCGGATTGAGCGCCGTCAAACGCCTCTATAAAGCTGCCGATGGCTGGATATTTCTCGATTGC
>JACZXN010000105.1 GCA_022571575.1 Chloroflexota bacterium
CTCTGCCGCCGGACGGCCGCCCGCCTGAAGGGCAGCGACAGTTCCGCGCTCAACCGGTTCAGCCACGGGACCAGCACGTCCTTCGCCCGCCGCTGGAGCCACCGGTTCAGCGCCGCCGCCACGATGGCCGGGTCGTCCACCGGACCGGTCAGCGACAGCACGAAACCCTCCCGTTCGCGTAGGCTCATGCGTTCACCCGGAGCAACGGAATATTCGGTCTGCCAGGTCTCGTCCAGCAACGCGAGACAGATGGAGGCGGGCCTCTTCAACTCCTCAACCGGGCGGGTCTGCTCCAGGTTCTTTGTGATCCAGCCGGCCTTGGCCTGGAGTATCTCCGGAATCTCCGACCGGTCGAACCCGACGGGCACCACCACCTCCAGTCCCGACCGGGGCGACACCTTGATGGTCACCCGTCTGGCCCGTTTGCTCTCCCGGACGCTGTGGGCAGGGATCGTCCAGCCCTGGGTCATGGGCCGTCACTCCTGTTGCATCGACTGTGCCGGCCTACAGAAAAGTGGCCAATCACCTGGTGATTGGCCACTTTCCGCTGATTCAATCTGCGCCGGCTCCTAAAATTTGTTCCTAGAGGCTGTTTCAAAATCCGGAAATAGAACTTGCAGGTCCTTCGACAAGCTCAGGGCGAACGGAAATCAGGTGTTCGCCCGCTCATGGTGAGCCATTCGGTACGCTCAGGACAGGCTTGCCGAACCAAATTCTATACGATTCCTAGTAGTGGCGCAGCTCAACCACGTTGTCGTCCGGGTCGTAGATATAGAGCGAGATGCCGTCGCCGTGGGAGCCCCACCGCTTCCCCGGCCCCGCTTGAATCTCCACGCCCAGGGCCTCGAATTTCGCCTTCAGCTCTTCCATGTCCGTGGGCTCAATGACCATACAGAAGTGGTCTTGATTCTTGGCCCCGTCCTTGCCGATGGGCTCTTGGTCGGCCCCGAAGAAGTCGATGATGGTGTCGGCGTTGATCCGCGCCGAGGGAAAGCGGATCTCCCCGGCCCGCCACTTTTCCACCCGCTCGGCCTTCAGTCCCAGGACCTCGGTGTAGAACCGGAGCGATTCTTCCACGTCTTTGTTCCGCAAGACGATGTGGTCCATCTCAGTGATCTTGACCAACGCTTGGGATTGCACCGAAGTCTGGCTCTGCGTTTCGGTCGACATGGGTCCCTCCTACGTGCGAATTCGGGATTTCGGGAACTCCGTTCATTATACATCCGGAACAATGCGGCGAACATGGTGCGGTTCCGGCCCGTCAGTTGGGTCCCGGCGGGTCATTCTTCATCCCGTGTGATGATGACGATGGGGAATCGCCGGGTGGTCCGGGCCTGGTAACGCTCATATCCCGAAAATATCCCGACGAATCTGGGCCAGAGTTTCTCGCGCTCTTCATCGGCGCTGATCCTCGCGGTCCCTTCCCATCTGATGCCCCCTATCTGCACCCTGACCCTGGGGTCATCCCGGATATTCAGCAGCCAGTCGGGGGCTTTCGGGTTTCCCCCGTGGGAGGCGATGACCGATGGGTTTTCTGGGTTTGCATCGTTATCGTGCTGTAAGACATATAGCAACGCCACGGTCCTCATCCGGTGGGTCCGGCGCCCTTTGGTGCTCAGCAGAAGGAAGCGGGCATTGCCTCGCCGGGACAGGAAACGGCCGTTGAAGAGCACATAGATGAATCTGTGGACCCGGCTAAGAATGGCGGCCATTCGATAGCGAGATTGCTTTCGTCGTGTCAACTTCGCGCCATATGGGTGTAGAATTCTGGAATCGAATCCGGGGCGCCGTAATCATGAGAAGGCCCCCCGCCAGAGAGAGCGGACAGGAAGTGAAACGCAGCACAGACCGGATCCTCACCACCCACGCCGGAAGTCTACCACGCCCCTTGGGGCTCCGTGACGCCATCAGATCGCTATTGGATGACCAGCCCTATGACGAGGCTGAATTAGCCGGTCTGGTGCGGAGCGCGGTCTCTGAAGCAGTGCGGCAGCAGGCGGATGCCGGTGTGGACATCATCAGCGACGGTGAGCAGGGCAAGACTGGGTTCTTGCTCTACGGTAATCAACGCCTTGCCGGGTTCGAACTGGTACCGGTCCAGCCTGGTGAGAATCGGCGGGCCCGGAGGAGAGACGAACAGGCGTTCCCGGAATTTTACCAGGAGTATTACCAGACCGAGGGGGACAGAGGGCCGGGGAGGCAACCGTTGTGCACCGGCCCGATCTCCTACACCGGCCATCAGTTGGTCCAACAGGACATCCAGAATTTCAGCTCGGCCCTGGAGGTAGTCTCCACCGAAGAGGGTTTTCTGCCGGCCATCGCCCCAGGAACTTTCGGCCGGGGACAGAACCGCTACTATCCCGACGAGGAGGCATTCCTCTACGCGATAGCGGACGCGATGAAGGAGGAGTACAAGGCGATCGTGGACGCGGGGTTCCTGCTACAGATAGATGATCCAGGCCTGCCCGATACCTGGGATATGCAGATCCCGGCGCTGAGCGTGGCAGAGTACCGGAAATTAGCCGCGGTCAGGATAGAAGCCCTGAACCATGCCCTCGAAGGCATCCCAGAGGAGAGTGTCAGGTATCACATCTGTTGGGGAAGCTGGCATGGGCCCCATTCCACGGACATTCCGCTGAAAGACATCGTGGACCTCGTCTTGAAAGTGAACGCCGGGGCGTATTCCATCGAGGCGGCCAACCCGCGTCACGAACACGAGTGGAAGTTGTGGGAGGACGTGAAGTTGCCCGAGGGCAAGGTCTTGGTGCCGGGTGTCATATCCCACTCGACCAACCACATCGAACACCCGGAATTGGTGGCGCAGAGGATCGTGAATTTCGCCGGCCTGGTTGGGCCGGAAAACGTCATCGCAGGCACCGACTGCGGTTTCTCGCAACGCGCATTGAACCCGAGACTTCATCCGTCCATCGTATGGGCAAAATTACAGGCCCTTTCGGAGGGCGCCCGGATCGCCAGCAAGCAGCTTTTTGGTTAACAACCGGATCCGGGGATGCCGGAACATCATCGTAAACCCGGTCCGCCGGACCCTGAATATCCGTGGCCGGCTAACGGGCTCTTCCCGAGTATATCCGGGCTTGATCAAACCGCTCCATTATCAAGCTCTCAGAGCCTGCCGCAAGGGAGAACTCGGGGGCCTGCGCCCGCCACTCCAATGGGCTATAGTGTTGAATGGGCCTGGGGCGAACACGACCGTCGAATCACCGCCACGGCCCATACCTAGAACGCTTCCGGGAGACCCACCTGCCTCATGCCTCTGGTTTCCACCTCTGGTCTCGCCGTCCATTACGGCGCCGACATCATATTTTCGGGCGTTGATCTGGATATCAATGAAGGGGCACGCATCGGCATCGTCGGCCCCAACGGCGGCGGCAAGACCTCCCTTCTAAGAGTGCTGGTGGGACAGCAGGCACCCAGCGAAGGGAGAGTGACCCGCTCCAACGGCATCCAGGTCGGCTACGTGCCTCAGGACCCCCAGTCCACGTTCACCGGCACGCTCCGGGAAGAGGTGTTGGTGGCCTTCGAGCAAGTCAGGTCGTTGGAGAAGGCCCTGGAGGCCGGCTCTCGGCCACCCGATGTCCCAGACGGCGACGCCGAAGCAGCCGGCCGTCGATACGCGGCGCTTTTGGAGCAGTACGAGGCCCTGGGCGGGTATTCCTACGAAAGGGCCATGGACCGGATGGTGGACGGCCTTGGGCTGAGGCCGGAGACCCTGGATTCCCCTGCGTCGTCTGCCAGCGGCGGCGAACGCACCCGGGCGGCCCTGGCAAAGGCACTCCTGGGCAACCCGGACCTGCTGGTGTTGGACGAGCCGACCAACTACCTCGACCTCAAAGGGGTCACCTGGCTGGAGCGCTACCTGACCCACTTTGCTCCGGCGGTGGTGGTGGTCTCCCACGACCGTTATTTCCTGGACCATATGGCAACCCAGATCTGGGAGATCGACCACGGCCGTTTGAATACCTTCCCCGGCAATTTTTCCAAGTACCGCGTTCTGAAAGCCGAGCGCGACCTGCGTCAGGTGAAGGAATTCGAGGCCCAGCAGGAATTCATCGCCAAGGAACAGTCGTTCATCGACCGGTACCGGGCCGGCCAGAGGTCCCGGGAGGCCAAGGGCCGGGAGACCCGCCTGCGGCGATTGGAGCGTATCGACCGGCCCGATTCAGACCGGTCCATATCGCTGTCCTCCGCCGCCGCCAGCCGGACCGGACAGGTGGTGCTGAGCACCAGTGGGTTGAAAGTTGGCTACACCGATGGTGACCGGGACGGCGGCCGGCCGACGGAGCTGCTCTCGGTCCCAGACCTGAAACTGGCGCGGGGATCCCGCACGGCGGTGATCGGGGACAACGGCACGGGCAAGACCACCTTCATCAAGACGGTCCTGGGGCTGGTCCCGCCCCTGGAGGGTTCGGTGGCCCTGGGCCAAAACGTGAAGGTGGGCTACTACAGTCAGGGACCGGACGCTTTGGTGGATGAGCACACGGTCTTGGATTCCTTCTTGGAGATCAAGAACATGCCCTTTGAGGAGGCCCGCTTCTATCTGGCCAGGTTCCTGTTCCAGGGTGATGACGTTTTCCGGAAGGTGGGCGCCTGCAGCGGCGGCGAGAGGAGCCGGCTGGCGCTGGCCCGGTTGCTGGTCACGGAGCCCAATCTGCTGGTTCTGGACGAGCCCACCACTCATTTCGACATCCCCAGCAGGGAGGCTTTGGAGCAGGTGCTGATGGGCTATTCGGGCACCATTCTGTTGGTGTCCCACGACCGCCACCTGGTATCGCTGCTTGCCGAATCCCTGTTGGTTGCGGCGGAGGGCAGGATCACCGCCTTCCCCGGAACGTTCGAGGAATGGACCGAGGCCCAACGGGAAGCCGAAGCCGCGGTTGCGGCGGTCCGGGTGCGAGAGAAGGCCAAGCCGGCCCCACGCCCCAAGCCCGTCAGGTCCCAAGGGCCCAAACGCCGGAACCCGGCGGCGCCCACGGTGGATTTTGAGCAGATGATCGTGGACCTGGAAGACCGGCTTAAAGGGATCGAAAAGCAATTGCAGGAAGCGACCCTGGGCCAGGACCCGGAAGAGATGACGCGCCTGGCCGAGGAGCATGCCCGGACCCAGGCTGACCTGGAGCAGCGCCTGGAGGAGTGGGAGGACTGATCAAGACCCAATGGCCCAAGAAAAGCGGAGAGAGCCCCAAATGGTGGTGATTGGGGCATCTCTCCTTCATGAGGATGGGGTGTTTTCGTTAGGCGCCTATGCGCCGGCCCCTACGCTCCGGTCAGATCTTTTATTCGCGGCCCAACCTCTTCTTTAAGCAGTTGTAGACAACGAGAGGACCGGGCGGCGTCGTCCGGGTCTTGGCTGATCGCCAACAATGTGCCGAATCCGCCAACCTCTTCGTAAAGGCTCCGTATCTGAGCGGCGCATTCTTCTGGGTCGCCCACAATCCAGAGGTTCTCCATCATGTAGTCAACGTCCACCGCCTCGTCGGGCATCTCTGGGTCCACCTTGGAGCCTTCCAGGTTCTTCGCCGCCTTCCGGTTGGGGAATTGATGGGCCACGTAGTTGCTCCCCAACAGTTCCCGCGCCTCTTTGCGGGCCCTTTCAGGCGTGTCGGCAACGTAGACGTCCCTGGCGATTCGCCACTCCTTCCGGTCCGGCGTCCTGCCGGCGCTGGCCGCGCCTTCCTCGATGACCCCCCACTGTTGGGCCAGGTATTTGGGGAGCAGGTTTGAGGAACTCATGGGGATCCAGCCCATCTCTCCCGCCAGGCGGATGCTGGGGGAGCCGGGTGTGCTGCCGGCGACGCCCACGGGCGGATGGGGCTTCTGATAGGGCTTCATGTAGAGACCACGCTCCAGTTCGGGGTCCATCGCAGGTGCGTTGATCTTGAAGTATTTGCCCTCGTGGGAGTAGCCGCCCTCGGCGCTCCAGATGCCCAGGATTACCTCCAGGGCCTCCCTTGAGCGTTCCCGGATCTCCTCTCCGTTGGTGTGGTCGAACCCGTATAACTGGAGGTCGGTCGGCAGCGCCCTGGCGCCAACTCCCCAATAGAACCGGCCCCGGGCCAGGTGGTCCAGCATCGCTATGCGGTGGGCCACTTCCACCGGGTTGTGAATCGACAGCAGGGTCACTCCCGTGCCCAAGATGATGTTCTGGGTCATGGCCAAGGCTTTGGCGATCAACAACTCAGGGACGGGGGCATTCTCCCAACTCTCGGTTATGTGCTCACCGATCCAGGCCTCGTTGTAGCCCAGTTTGTCAGCGGCGACCAGCAGGTCCAAGTCACGGTCATATGAGTCGGCTATCGACCGCTGTGGCGGATGCAGCGGCATCATGAACAGTCCGAATTCCATCGTGCAGCTCCTTGGCGGCGTGGTTGGGTGGGGGCTTTA
>JACZXN010000106.1 GCA_022571575.1 Chloroflexota bacterium
ATTCCAGGAAGTCGCCACCATGGAAGCGGACGAATACCCGCTTGACGGCCGAGACCTTGTCGGCGGGCGTGTGGCCGATGAACACCTGGTAGATCTCGGGGTCCGTGAAGCGGATGCCTTCTCCGATGCCCCTGCGGATTATCTCCCACCACGCCAGATTGTGCGGGCTGGCCATGCGATGGCCCGAAAAGTCCTGGGCAATGGGGCCGTCGTTTTTCATCCAAGCTCCGCTTTGCTATCATGGACCAAGCCTGCCCGCCTATGTTCATGAAATAGCCTTTGCTGATCGACCTTCATACTCACAGCTACCCCCACTCTGACGACAGTTTCATGAGCGTGGACGAATTGATCGAGGGCTCCAAATCGCTGGGGCTGGATGGAATATGCCTCACCGATCACGACACTTTCTGGACCGGCGAGCAGGTCCGGGAGCTCTCCAGCAAGCATGATTTCCTGGTGATTCCCGGCTGTGAGATCAATACCGAAGCAGGCCACGTATTGGTGTTTGGCCTAACTCAGTACGAGTTCGGCATGCACAAATCCGAATACCTACAGGCGGCCGTAGACCGGGCGGAGGGCGTGATGATTGCGGCGCACCCCTATCGGCGGCGCTTTTTGGAGGAACCGGCGGAACGGCCCGGAATCAGGGAGGAGATGCTGGAGCGGGCCGGCGGCGACGGGTTCTTCCGGATATGCCAGGGTATCGAGACGTTGAACGGACGGGGGTCGACGGTGCAGAACCAGTTCTCGCTGGACCTGGGCGGACGCCTGAATATCAATATGACGGCTGGGAGCGACGCCCACAAAGTGGAGCAGATCGGCACCGTGGCGACCGAATTCCACCGGCCGGTGTCCGGCCTGGAAGACCTGATACGGGAGTTGCGCGAGGGCCGTTACCGCCCCGTGGACCTGAGGAAGAAAGCCGCACCGAAAAATTGATTGGGACCATTTCGCGCACATGACTGAACTACTCAAGATCGAAGACCTCACGGTGAGTTTTGGCACCGCCGCCGGACGGGTAAAGGCGCTGAACAGCGTCACCCTGTCCGTGGACCAGGGCGAGGTCTTTTGCGTCGTGGGGGAAAGCGGCGCGGGAAAGACCACGTTGGCGCTGGCGATCATGGGGCTTTTGCCGCATAACACGGAGATCTCCGACGGCCGGATAATGTTTGGGGACCTCGACCTGCTCCGCGCCAGGCCGGATCAGATGCGAGACCTGAGAGGCCGGGAGATATCCCTGGTGTTCCAGGACGCCAAGGCCGCGCTCAACCCCATCGAAGCCATCGGACCCCAGTTGGAAGAGGTGATCTTAGAGCACAGCGATATCTCGCTCCGCAACGCCAACCGCATGGCCCAGGACATGCTCTTCGAGATGGGGCTGCCCGACCCCAAACGGATCATGGGCCAGTACCCATTTTCCCTGAGCGGCGGCATGTGCCAGCGGATCATGATGGCCATTGCCCTGGTGCTGCGGCCCAAGTTGTTGATCGCCGACGAACCCACCTCGGGACTGGACGTCACCCTTCAGGCTGAGATGCTGCAACGGCTCAAGGAACTGGTGAAAGATCAAAACTCTTCGATCCTGCTGATCACCCACGACATGGGGGTGGTCGCGGCCATGGCCAACAGAGTGGGCGTGCTCTACGCGGGCAGCGTGGTGGAGACCGCCGATGTCATCCCGTTGTTCCGCCGTTCCCAACACCCCTACACCTGGTCGCTGTTGAAGGCGTTGCCCCGTCTGGACGACCCCGGCCGGAGGATCGAGCCTCTGCCGGGAAACCCTCCCGACATGATTAACCTGCCGGAGGGATGCCCCTTTGTGCCCCGGTGCTTCAAAGCGCAGAACCAATGCCGGGTGAATCCCAAGCCCGCGTTGCGTGAGCTTGAAGATGCCCACTTCGTCGCCTGCCACAACCCGGTGGTTCCCCAGGACTAGGTGATTGACCAGGCGGTCGATGCTCCAACGGCGCCGTCCTAGCCGTTGGCCACCGCGTCCCCCACCAGTAATTCCAGGGCCAGTTCAGGTTCCAGCTTTCCCCGTTTGATGGCCAGGTCGGTCTCCAACAGCCGGTTGTACCGCCAGACGATCTCCGGCATGGGATGACGCCGGGCTTGCTCTGAGGTCTTCCGCACCACAAAATCTGAAGATGTCCCCAGCCGTCCCCGCAACTCGCCCTGGGGCAATCCCCGGTCCAGGTGGTCCCGGGCCAGGGCCAGCAGGCGCAGTTGGCGCTCGACCATGCTGATGATATAGAGGGCGTCGCGGCCGTCCTCTTTCAACCGGTGCAGCAGGCGCAGGGCCACGCCGGGGCGGCCGTCGATCATGGCGTCCACCGCGGCGAAGATGCTGGCCTCCCGCACCTGGGAGACCATCTCGCCCACGTCCGCCTCCTGTATCTCCCGCCCCCAGCAGTAGAGGACCAACTTCTCCAGTTCCTGGGCCAGGGTCCAGAGGTCGGCGCCCACCAGGTCGGTTATCGAGCGGATGGCCGATGGGCTGATCGACGAGCCCTTGGCCTCGGCGGTGGACTTGACCCATCGGGCCAGTGCCTCGCCGGTTGGAGCGGACAATTCTTCCACTTGGGCCACGGGCCGCAGCATACGCAGCAGGGGGTTGTTGGCGCCGATGGGTCCGTCGGTGAACACCAGGATGGTGGTGTCCGGCATCTGGGGGATGGCGTCTCCCAGTACCTGCCACTGGCCGGCAACTCCCGAATCCCCGGAGGAACCACGCCGTCGGCCCCGGCCTTGGGACTCAGCCGTGCCCAGCAGCCCCTCCACGATCACCAGCCGGTGGTCGTCCATGAAAGGGAGGGCATTGCACATGCTCAGCAGCTCGCCCGGCTTGGTCTGCGGCCCAATAAGGCGGTGCCGGTTGGCATCCAGCACGTCTGAGGCCCCGGATTGGACGATCAACTCGTCCAGCCGTCTGGGCACCAGGAAACTGTCGCCGTAAAGCAGGTGTACTGGCAATGGGCACTCCGGCGGGTCAGGTTAGGTCCAGCGGGCCGGATTATATCACCGGCCCCCTGGGTCTACGCTCAGCGCCTGAGGGTGAGATTATCAGCGATGTGGGGAGACCGTCAGCGGTCTTAACCGGACTGGACTCTGGTGGCGGCGGCCCCAGTTGTGTGTTTAAATGGTGCCTGCTTTGATATGAAGCATCAGATTTAACGATTGGAGAGAGCCTTTAGAGATGGATTTTGCCCTTTTCTCCCACATACCCTGGCTCGAAGGAACCGAGCCCAAGCAGGTCTTCGACGACATCACGGAAGAGTTTGTGCTGGGCGAGGAACTGGGGTTCAAAAGCGCCTGGATGGCCGAGCACCACTTCACCCGTTACGGACTGGGCTCCGCGCCATTGGTCGTCGCCAGCAACATCTTCGCCAAGACCACGACTCTGAGATTGGGGTCGGCCGTGCTGGTCTCTCCGCTGCATCTTCCGACGAGATTGGCCGAAGAAACCGCCACCCTTGATGTGTTAAGCGGAGGACGCCTAGACGTTGGATTCGGCCGAGGGGCTGCCGGGTCCGAATACAACGTTGCCAATGTCCCCGGCGAAGAGAGCCAGAGCCGGTTCCAAGAGTCCATCACCATCGTGGAGGGTCTCTGGACCACCAGGGGATATTCCTTCGAGGGCCAGCACTACAAGGTGAACAATGCCAATCTTGTTCCGCCGCCGGTGCAAAAACCCCACCCGCCCATCTACATCGCGGCCACCCGCACCAAGGCGACCCAGGAATTCGTCGCCGGAACGGGCCACCCGCTGATCATCGGCGTGGTGCTGGACACCGTGGACGCGGTGGGGCTGTGCCACACCATGGTCGATCTGGCCAAGGAGAAGGGCAACAACATGACCATGGGTCAGATCCCCTTCTTCCGCTATTTCTACGTGGCGGAAACCGAGGAACAGGCCAAGGCCGACTCCAAGGCAGCTCTGGACTGGAACATAGACATGATCCAGTGGCGGCGCACCTTCGACTTCGGCAGCGAAGTTTGGGAGAAGATGGAAGACTTCCGGAAGACCCGGACGGAGCTTCCGCCCAGCTACGAATACCTGTACGAGAACCGGGCCTTCATCGGCTCCCCGGACCAGATGATCGCCAAGATAAAGGCGTTGCAGGACCAGGGCATCGAATACTTCGGATGCAACTTCTCATTCGGCGGCATGCCCCAGGAGAAGGTGCTCAGGTCCATGCGGCTATTCGCCAAAGAGGTGATGCCCGCGTTCAGGTAGGCGTTGGGTTGTCGGCGTTAAAGCGCGGGGTCTTGGCCGCGGTTGGAGTGCCATAAGGCCAAGATCTCAACCCGGTCGGGCCGCACTCGGTAGTAGATGAAATACCGGACCCGGCCCAAGTAGACCCGGCGGACCCCCTGTAGCGCCGCGTTCGTTGCCACCGCACCGATGCCCGGGTGTTGTGAGATCAAATCGAACGCTTGTTGTAAGTCATCACGGAATGCCCGGGGAGCGGCATTCCTGTTAGCCAACCACCAGTCTGCCGCCTCTCGAATCTGCAGAGAAGCGCTCCCAGTGAGCTTAATGGGCAGCATGAGGATGCCTAGGAGATGTTCTTGATCACGTCGTCGCCATCGACCAGGTTGTCCCGGTCCGCTTCGGCGATGGCTTGAAGAAGGATGCTCTCGTCTTCGGCATCCAGCGTGAATGTGCGCTCGTCTGAGATCAAGACCGTGACCGTGGACCCTTCATCTAGCGGGTCTCCTTCGACTATCACATGACCGCCTACGACTATACCTTTAGTGATCCGCATGTTTAGATTTTACCCTCGAATCGCGGCAGTGGCTACGGTTGAGCTTTGTATCGTTCGCTCCAGTGGCTACGGATGGGCCGGCAGGCGCTCGCCGTGGAAGCCGGAGCGGTCTTCGAAGGACGTTCCGGTCTCGGGATAGACCTGGTGGTAGAGGCCCCGGGTCCTGGCTTTGATGGTCTTGTTGACCCGCAGGGATAGCTCCGTGGGATGGGCGTTCTGGTCCTTGTACATCTCGCTCTGCAGCGGGCTGCCGTCTTCCATCTCCCAGATGCACAGGTACTTGAGCGCGTTGTTGTTGTTATCGCCTTCCAGCTTGAACCGGCGGGCGCTGACGTAGCCGGGGATGGCCATGCGCTCGGGCAGGTGCTGCTCGTTGTACCACTTGTTGAACTCTGCCTCGTCCGCTTCGTCCACTTCCATGGTCACCACCAACACGGTGGTGCCGATGTGCTGCGAGGGGGCGTCGCCGTTCTTCTGAGCCATTTCTTCACCATTTTGTTCAGATTTGAAGGACTTGCTAGACGTAAAACCCGCTCATGGAAACCTGGCGCGCCAGTTGCGGGCGGATGAGGGGGTAGTATAACATTGGGCGTGGCTTTTCCCGGCTTGGCAGCGGTATTCAACGAGAACGGCAAGGGGATGGAATGAACCAAAAGGTCCGCCTCAGGGTCAACGGCACCGACCACGAATTGGACATCCCGGCCCGGCGTTTGCTGGTTGACTGCATCCGCTATGACATCGGCCTCACCGGCACCAAAGAGGGCTGCAGCGTAGGGGTCTGCGGGTCCTGCGCCGTGTTGGTGGACGGCGAGATGTACGCCTCCTGCATCACCCTGGCCGTGGCGGTGGACGGATCGGAGATCACGACCATCGAAGGCATCGCCGAGAACGGCAAGCTCCACCCCGTGCAGCAGGCCTTCATCGACAACGGCGGGTTCCAGTGCGGCATCTGCACCCCCGGCCAGGTGATCGCCGCCAAGTCGCTGTTGGACGAGAACCCCAACCCCACCGAAGACGAGATCAAAGAGTGGATGATGGGCAACCTGTGCCGCTGCACCGGTTATTACGGCATCCTAAACTCGGTTGCCGCCGCCGCCAGGGAGATGTCCGGGGGCGGCGGATGATCGACTTCGAGTACCACAATCCAAGCAGCTTGGACGAGGTTTTCGGGCTCTTGGACCAATATGGCGAGGACGCCCGGGTGATGGCCGGCGGCACCGCCCTGGTGCTGCAGATGAAGCAGCGCTTGTCTCAGCCCGCCCACGTGGTAGGGCTGCGGCGGGTGGCCGGGCTCAACACCATCGAGTCAACCCCCGAGGGCGTGAGGATCGGCGCCCTGTGCACCCAGCGCCAGATACAGAACAGCCCGATCGTCGTCGGCGAGTTGCCCCTGCTGGCCGATACCTTCCGCAAGGTGGCGACGCCCAGGATACGCAACATGGCCACCATCGGCGGCGGGTTGGTCAACGGTGACCCCAACCAGGACCCTCCCCCCTCGCTGATCGCCCTGGGAGCGTCCGCGGTGATGACCTCCAAGAATGGAGACCGGGTCGTGCCGTTGGAAGACCTGTTCATCGACTACTACGAGACCGACGTGCTGC
>JACZXN010000107.1 GCA_022571575.1 Chloroflexota bacterium
GTCAACCGCTTCCTGGCGCGCGTCGAGATCGACGGACGGGAGGTGGGCGTGCACGTGGCCAATTCGGGACGCATGAAAGAGCTGTTCGTTCCGGGCTGGCGGGTCCTGGTCCGCCCCGTGTCAGGCGAGCACCGGAAGACCAAGTACGACCTGGTCTTGGTGGACATGGGCCATGCATTGGCCTGCGCAGACGCGCGGACTCCCAACGCGCTGCTGGCGGAGGGCGTGGCCAATGGCCATCTGAAACAGTTCGCCGGCTACACCGGCATTCGCCGCGAGGTTACCTTCGGCGACAGCCGTCTGGACCTGATGCTGGAGGGCCCCACGGGAAGATGCTACATCGAGGCAAAGTCGGTGACGTTGGTGGAGAACGGAGTTGCTCTATTCCCCGATGCTCCGACCGTCCGGGGCGCCAAGCACCTCCGGACTTTGGAGACGGTGCTTGAGGCCGGCCACCGGGCCGCGGTGGTCTTTGTGGTCCAACGGCCCGACGCCAACGCCTTCGCCACCAGCGACCCGTCCGACCCCGAGTTGGCCGACGCGCTTCGGTCCGCGGTAGCGGCGGGTGTAGAGGCATATGCCTACAACTGCGAGGTGACCGAACGGTCCATCCGACTGGACCAGAGCCTGCCCATCCTTCCCTATGCCGAAGCGGTGGGCGATGCCTAAAGCGACTGCCAAACCCATGGCCGCCCGGCTCATGGACGTCTACGAACGCTTCTACGCTGCCTATGGCCCTCAGCATTGGTGGCCGGGCGACGGCCCATTCGAGGTGATCATGGGGGCGATCTTGACCCAGTCGGCGGCGTGGACCAACGTCGAGACGGCCTTGGCCAAGATGAAGGCCGCCGGCTGTTGGTCACTGGACGCGGTCAACCGGATCCCCGAAAGAGAGCTTGCGGAGTTGGTCCGTTCCTCGGGCTACTTCAACGCCAAGGCCCGGAAGCTCAAGGCCTTCGCGGCGCATGTGGCCGACGGTTATAAGGGAGACTTGGACTTGTTTCTAGCCAAGCCCCTGGAGCCGCTGCGAGAGGAGTTGCTGTCCATCCACGGCATCGGCGAAGAAACGGCCGACGACATCATGGTCTACGCCGCCAACCAGCCGTCGTTCGTTATCGACACCTACACCCGCAGAATCATGGACCGCATGGGTATGGCTCCCGACTCCCCAAACCCCAAGTACGCCGACTACCAGGCCATCTTCCACGGCAACCTCCCCCAAGAAACACAGCTATACAACGAATTCCACGCCCTCTGGGACCGCCACGCCAAAGAAGCCTGCGCCAAGACCCCGGTGTGTGAGGGTTGCTGCCTGTTGGATGTCTGTCCCACGGGGCAGGAGCTGATAGCGCCCACGACCGAGGCGCGGGGCGGGTCCATGGCGGATGAGTCGCGGTGTTGAATCTTTGATTAACTTCTGAGACAGTACTCAGGTATCGTTACAAGATTCTGCCTTAGAACGAAGAGTGATTTTGAGAAGATTCCTAAAATGGTTCGCCATGATAGCGGGCGGGCTGCTCGGCGTATTCATTGTGCTTCTGGTTGTGCTTTTTTTCGTCGGGTCTCGAAAAGTGGACCGTACATACGATGTTCAGATAGCCTCGGTGGCGGTCCCCACTGATGCCGCGAGTATCGCAAGAGGGAAACACTACGTGGAAGCCATCGGTGTTTGCCAGGTCTGCCACGGCCAGGACCTAGCTGGGCCTGTGGTTGACGATTGCAAAGACGGACCTTGCACCGGCTTCTCCAACGACCCGATATTCGGCAAAATGATGCCCAATAATCTAACTTCCGGACTCGGCGGGACCGGCGGCGTCTTCACCGATGCGGACTACGTTCGGGCTATCCGCCACGGGATCGGCCGCGATAACAAGTCGCTGGTGCTCATGCCATCGGAACAATACAACAGGATCTCCGACGAAGACCTGGGCGCCATGATCGCCTACCTGAAAACCCTTGACCCAGTGGACAACGAATTGGGCGAGTCGAATCTGGGTCCACTGGGCCGCGTGATCGCGGTGATCGCGGGAGGTCTGCTCCCAGCGTCGCAGATCGATCACAGCGCCGCGCGGGCGCCGTCACCGGTTGTTGGGGTGTCCGCTGAATATGGCGGGTACCTTGCTGAGACCTGCATCATCTGTCATGGAGATGGGTTGACCGGGAGTAAAGTGCCCGGTAATGAACGCGTTGATGCCCCGGATATCACTCTGGATGGCGCCCCTGGCGATTGGACCAAGTCTCAGTTCGTCAATGCCCTCCGGAGCGGTATAACCCCTCGGGGCGATCTTTTGGACCCTAGGTTCATGCCGTGGAACAGGTTCAATCAGATGACTGACGACGAACTGGACGCCATCTGGCTGTACATCCAGTCGTTGCCGGCGGGATAGTTCCTGCTGGAACGGCGTCGGCGAGGGCAAATACTAGTTTGTCAGCATAGGAACCCAACGGTCTTAGGTGATCAACCCATCACGAATCGCCGATCACCCAGCCACTAAATTGACGCCCACCACGCCTGCGGTTATGATGCGCCAGTCACCCCAATCCCCTTTCCAGACACGGAGGCCCCATGCAAGTTGTGCGCCTGTATACCGGAGACGACGGCGAGTCCCATTTTGAAGAGATCGACCTGCCTTATGAGAAGGTGGCTGAGGCCGAACGGACCGCGGTTGAGAACGCCGAGAACATCCACTTCCGCCGTTACCAGCCCGGCAATTTCATCGACTGGCACGTGGCCCCCCGCCGCCAGTATGTAATCACCTTGGAAGGGCAGGTAGAGGTCGGCTTGGGCGACGGCACCAAGCGCGTCTTCGGCGCCGGCGATGTGCTGCTGGCCGACGACCTGACCGGTCACGGCCACACCACGGCGGTCTATGGAGACAAGATGCGGGTATCGGTAGCGATTCCCATTTCCGGTTAGAAGCTATCGCAAAATCATGTACGATCGGCTTTTAGGCCCTTCGACAGGTCCGATTTCATCGAGACTCTCGACTGTGGTCGGAGCTCAGGACGAACGGGTTTGTTGGGCTCTCCCGGCCCGCTGTCCGTTCGTGGTGAGCCCGTCGAACCACATTTCGAAATGACTACTAGCACGGTTATCCAGAAAGGCCAGCCGTAGATAATACCGGAGAAAACGATGCCATTCGCCAAGATCGACGACACGCTGGAGATGTACTACGAGGACGATAACTTCTCCGACCCGTGGCGCAAACCCGAGACGGTGGTGCTCCACCACGGCAACGCCAAGAACACCAAGCTGTGGTACGCCTGGGTGCCGCTCCTGGCCCGGCAGTACCGGGTCGTGCGGCTGGACGCCCGCGGCTTCGGACGGTCCACCGTCCCCCCGGAGGGATACGACTGGTCGCTGAGCAACTTCGGCACGGACCTGCTGCGCTTACTTGACCTGCTGGAGATTGAAAAAGTCCACCTCATCGGCGAGACCGTCGGCGGCACCATCGCGCTGCAGTTCGCCTACGACCACCCCGAGCGGCTGCACACCCTCACCACCTGCACCTCGCCCTACAAGTTCGTTGGGATAAGCACCTACAAAGAGTCCCACAAACTGGTCAGCGAAGAGGGCGTGGCGGCCTGGGTGCGGCATGGCGCCGGGCGGAGGCTGGAGCCGGGAAAATCGGACCCGGCCCACCATCAGTGGTACATCGATCAGATGTCCCAGACGTCCCAGAGGGTGGTGCTGGAGACACTGGCCTACCTGGCCACCCAGGACCTGACGGACATCCTGCCCCAGATCAAGACGCCGACACTGGTGCTGGCCTCGGAGCAGAACGCCAAGGACAATCCCGACCGCACCACGGCCTTCGCGGAGAAACTGGCCAACGGGCGGCTGGTGGCCATCCCCGGCACCAGCGGCTACGTGCAGCACTCGGCGCCGGAGCAGTGCGTGTTAGCCTGGCGTCAGTTCCTGGGCGAGATCAGCGGGGACTAAGGCCATTCGTCCCTGACGCCTAGTCCCTTCCCCCGGTTCGGGCGAAGGTTAGGATGAGGGTTGTGCCTCCGGAGAACTCATCAGCGCAGCCACTGCCCCCTCTCTAACTCTCCCCCCTGCGAGGGGGCGAGGATTTCCGCTCCTCGTAGAGGGGCCGCTCTACGTAGAGCGGCCAGGACAATTCCCTAAAGCAGGGACCTGGACTGGCCGCCGTCCACGTTCAGGCAGGTGCCGGTGATCAGGTTGGCCCGCTCCGAGGCCAGGAAGGCGATGGTGTCGCCGATGGGCTCGGGCCAGCCGAACTTGCCGGCGGGCAGGTTCCGGTCGATGAACTCCTTCACCTGCTCCGGGGTGCTGTTCTTCTGGAACCGGTCCCAGGTGCTGCCGGGGAAGTCGATGGAGCCGGGGGCGATACAGTTGACCAACACGTTCTCCGACATCAGGTTGACCGCCAGGTGCTTGGAGAAGGCGATGAGGGCCGCTTTGCCGGTCATGTAGTCGATGGAGCCGCCGTACTCCCGCCCGTAGATGGACGAGACGTTGATGATCCGCCCCCAGCGCTGCTCCCGCATGTGGGGCAAAACCAGGTAGATCAACTCGACGGGACTCATCAGGTTGAAATCCACCCCCTCCCGGAAGTTCTCCATACCGGTCTCCATGAAGTCCGTGGTGCCCTTGCGTCCACCGGCGTTGTTCACCAGGATGTCGGCTTCGCCCAGGGTTTCAACGGTCTCTTGGTGGAATTTCAGAAGGTCCTCTTGCTTCATGACGTCGGCCTGCACGGCCAGGACCTGGTATCCCTTGGACCTGAACTCGGCGGCCGTTTCGTCCAGTTGCTCCTTGCCCCGGGCGCAGATCGCAACCTTGCAACCCTCCCTGGCCAGGGAGTCCGCCGCCTGCTTGCCCAATCCGTGACTGCCTCCGGTGATCATTGCCACTTTGCCTTGCAGCGCCAGGTCCATTGCCGCCTCCTGTTCGTTCAGCGATTTTCTCTTTCCGGCCGAGGCCGGCCGCCACCATCCAACGGGGCACAGGGATTATAGATGCAGTTGGCCCCGGTTGCACCACCTGTTCGTGGATCAGCCACCGAGGTAACCGGCGCGGGGTTGTCGGCTATAATTGGGCGCAGTTCTTCAGGCGAATCTTTGCCAGGGAAGGGGGAAATATGCTAGCGCTCGAAGGGATCAAGGTACTGGATTTCTGCCGCAACGCACCGGGCATGTTCTGCACCATGGTGCTGGCCGACCTGGGCGCCGAAGTGTTGATGATCGAGCGGCCCATGGACGAAACCCGCTCCGCCTACGAGAAGATAGCCGCCGGCATCGAAGGTCCGGAAGACGAGCGCCGTCACGCCGCGTTCAACGCCCTGCAACGTAACAAGCGCAGCATCGCCCTGAACCTGAAAGAACCCGAAGCCCAGAAGATATTCCACAAATTGGCCGAGTCGGCCGACGTGGTGGTGGAGGGGTTCCGGCCCGGGGTCATGGACCGGCTGGGCGCAGGATACGAGATGGTCCGCTCCATCAACCCTCGAGCGGTCTACTGTTCGGTCTCCGGCTATGGCCAGGACGGCCCCTACTCCCAGATGGCCGGACATGACATAAACTACATCTCCTTCGCCGGGGCCCTGGGCCTGATCGGCCCCCAAGACGGCAGGCCCGCCATCCCGTTGAACCTCATCGCCGACTACGCCGGCGGCGGCCTGTGCGGCGCCGTGGGCATCCTCGCGGCCCTGATGGCCCGGGAAAAGACCGGCCAGGGCCAATATGTGGACATCGCCATGAGCGAAGGCGTGCTGTACATGCTTTCGGGCCTGATATCCGACGTGCTCTCTCGCGGGGTCTCCGCGGAGCGCGGCGGCAACCGGCTGAACGGCGGCGCGCCCTACTACAACGTCTACCAGACCAAGGACGGCGGATACTTCTCCATCGCCGCCATCGAGCCCTGGTTCTGGGAGAACCTGTGCCGGGCGCTGGAGCGGGAGGACCTTCTGCCCCACCAGGACGCCACCGGCGAAAAAAAGGCTGAGGTGGAGCGGGCGCTGACCGAGGCATTCTTGACCAAGACCAGGGACGAGTGGTTCGAGACCCTGAAAGACCAGAACATCTCGGTGGGCAAGGTCTACTCCGTGGAGGAGGCCCTGGACGACCCTCACGCCCAGCAGCGGGGAATGGTGGTCGAGGTGGCAGCCCCGGATATACCGGACATCCCAGGGGGCAAGGTGCGCCAGGTGGCGACGTCCATCCATCTATCGGAGACCCCCGGCGAGGTCCGGCATCTGGGCTCGGTCACCGGCCAGCACACCTCGGAGGTCCTGGAGCAACTGGGGTTCGACGCGGCGGCGGTGGCCGATCTGATGCGCCGCCAGGTGGTGCAATAAATCCCCGCGCCTACCCCGTCGGGCGGCAAACCTAGGCTCAGGT
>JACZXN010000108.1 GCA_022571575.1 Chloroflexota bacterium
AGCGGAAACGCAAACTCCAATGCCTCGATCGGGGTGTTCAGGGTGTTGGTCATGTGGGTGTGGATGGCGGAGATTCCATCCTTGTCGGGCCGGCCGCCCATGCCGCCGGCGATGGTCTCGTAGTAGACGAAGGGCTTGTTCCGGACCGGGTCGTGGCCGCCGATGATCATGTTGTTCATGGTGCCCTGACTGGCCGCCGGGATCACCTGGGGCAGGGCCTGGGCCAATGCGCCAAACAGGACGTCCGTTATCCGTTGGGAGGTCTCCACATTGCCGGCGGCGACCCCATGCTGGGGCTCGGGGTTTACCAAGCTCCCCCTGGGAGTCGTTATATGCAACGGGCGCAGGCAGCCCTGGTTGGCGGGGGCCTGTTCGTCCAGCAGACAGCGCACCACGTACAGGCAGGCCGAGATCGTGACCGCCACGGGAGCGTTGATGCAACCGGGGCGCTGGGGCGAGGTGCCCGTGAAATCTATGTCCATCTCATCGCCGGATACGGTTATGGCCACGGCGATGGGCACCAGCTCCTGGGTCAGGCCGTCGTCGTCCATGTAGTCCAGCATTTCGTAGCGGCCGTCGGGGATCTTGCTGATCGCCCTCCGGGTCACCCGTTCCGAGTAGTCCAGCAGGGCCGCCATATGCTCCAGGGTTTCGGCCAGGCCGTAGCGGCCGGTTATCTGCCGCATCCGCTGTTCGCCGACCCGGATGGCGGCGGTCTGGGCTGCCAGGTCGCCCTTCCGCTCTTCAGGAGTACGCGAGTTGCGGCAGATCAACTGGATGATTTCCCGGTTCATCCGGCCCCGCTTGGCCAGCTTGATCGGCGGGATGATCGTCCCTTCTTGGTACAACTCGGTGGACAGAGGAAGCGAGCCGGGTGTCATGCCGCCCACATCGGCGTGATGGCCCCGGTTGGCCACGAATCCGGCCAACTCTTCCGTGCCGTCCCGGTCGGCGTAGATCGGGGCGACCATGGTGATGTCGGGCAGGTGGGAGCCCCCCATGTAGGGGTCGTTGAGGATCACGATATCCCCGGGGTTCAGTGCGTTGGGGAAGACCTGGAGCGCGGCCTCGACCGACGCGGGCATCGCTCCCAGGTGCACGGGGATATCGGCCGCCTGGGCCACCATGTTGCCCTGGGGGTCGAACACCGCGCAGGAGAAGTCCCGGCGTTCCTTGATGTTGGGCGAATAGGCCGTCCGTTGCAGGGCCACGCCCATCTCCTCGGCCACCGACTCGAACATGTTCTTGAAAACTTCCAGGCTGATCGGGTCTACAGGCATCTGCCACCTCGCCGTCGTCGTTTCGCTCTGGTGCGGGCCGTCCTAGATGAGGTCCACCAGGATGTCGGTCTGAGTGTCGCCGCCGTCCGGTTTCTTTAGATAGAAGTACTCGGTGCTCATCCAGGCGTTCATGATATCGGGTGGGATCTGCCCGAAGGGGCCATTTGGGTCCATCTGGGTCCGGTGGCACCGCAGCGACTCCTGTTTGACGTCCACGTACTCCGTTACGTCTTTCACCGTGGTTACGTAGTCGTCTGGGGAACCGATCTTGTCCAGGGCTTCCGCGGCGAATGGAGGGGTGATTCCGGCGTCGATCATCTCCTGCCATAGCTTGCGGAAATTTCCCCTGGGAAAGCACACGTAATACAGATGAGGCCGTTTTCCGGCCATCGATTCGACCACCGACGTGGTGCGCTCACACAGCGTTACGTGGTCAGGGTGGCCGTAGCCGCCGGTGGGGTCGTGGGTGAACACGATGTCCGGGGAAAGTTCATCCAATAGTGCCGTTATCTGGGCTTCGATCTTGGCCGGCTCAGCCTGAAACAGGCTTGAAGGATCTTCGTTGTCCGGGGTGCCCTCCATCCCCGAGTCCCGGTAGCCGAGAAACCGCACGTCCTGGATACCGGTAACCGCCATGGCCTGGCGCAGCTCTTCCTGACGCACCTGCCAGAGGTTCTCCGGGGTGGCCAGGGCCGGGTCGCTTATCTCGCCAACGTCGCCGTTGGTGGCGCAGACCACGGTTACTTTGTGGCCCTTCCGCACCAACCCCGCCAGGGTCCCTCCGGACCCGAAGGCTTCGTCGTCCGGGTGGGCAAACAGGCATAGGACTGTCAGTTGAGAGGCGCTGCTAGGATCCGTTACGTTGGTTGCCATACGTTCTCCGAACGTCTGTTTCGCGGATTCGGACAGCCGATTTGGGAGCGGCCGTTATTCTGTAATGAACAAATAAGATTGTTCAGAGAAGTCCGAGCCTGCCAAGGTCTTCTTCTGTCCAACGGGCTTGGTCACGGATCATCCGCTGGAGTAGATCAAGGCCGAATGTCTGCCCTGAACTGTGGAAGGTGACCGTTACCTTTTGCCATCAAGATGGCGGAAGCGTTGATGGCTCCCAGCGCTATTCCGCAGAGTAAATCCGTCTCGATAGAGTGCGTTTATGATTTCGCGTGCGGTTATGCTGCGAAGGCTGCGCCAAGGAATCGCCATCGGCTAGATGGTGACTGCTACTCTGGGTTCGGAAGAGACGATGACTTCTTCTGAGGGTTCTTCTGGAATTGCTTCGTGATCCTCAACCAATTCTTGAAGCACCATCTGCACCACTTCATGGATGTGCTGTAATGCTTCTTCTCTGGTGTAGCCCCAGGTGGTGGCCGCGTACTTTTCCAGAGCTGGACAGTACGCTACCCAACGATCATCGTCGGGTTCCACCACGACACGGAACATGTAGGTCTTCACGTTTCCGCTCCTTCGAGCGCTGATTTTGAAGGTTCGCTTGTTTATTGGCTGAACGCCTTCAAATGGACGGGTGCAGGGCCGAATCAAGCAAGGGTCCCGGCCCTGCCGTGCTCGTGGCTCCTAGTAGGATACCATTCTTCCGTCAGGTGACCGCCTTCACGGCGACCTTGGCTTTGAGTGATGGGACAATTCCAGACTAATGAGCTATTCCGGCTCCAACAGCAGATTGCCGAAGGGGTCCACCACCCCGCCCCAACCGGGGGGCAGCACGGTGGTGGCGTCCATCTGGATGACCAGCGCCGGGCCTGAGATCCGGTTGCCGCAGGTCAGTTCCTCTCGTTGGTACAGCGGCGAGGTCAGCGCGCCCTGTTGGAAGACCACTTCGGCTTCCCCGATCAGCGCCGCGCCGGGGTCGGCGCCGCCGGTGGGTTGCGGCTCGATCTGAGGCTTCTCCATCGCCAATTCCAGCTTGAGACGCAGGTTGACCACCTCCACCGGCTCGGTCCGGTCGGCGTACCCGAACCGCCGCAGGTGGGCCTTGTAGAAGCTATCGCCGATCACCTTGGTCAGGTCCGCCCTGGAGTTTCGGGCGCGGGTGGTTGGAGAAGGGTAGTCCAGGGTCAATTCAAAGGACTGGCCCACGTACCGGACGTCCAGGAAGCGGCGGGCGACCATCTTGTCCGCGGGCAGGCCTTCTCCGGCCATCTCCGTCCTGGCCTGGCCCTCCATGCCGTGGAATTCCTCGTCAATCCGGGCGCGGTCCAGGTCGGCTCCCCGGAGCATGACGGTGCGGGAGTAGTCTTTGACGATATCGGCGATGGCCACGCCCAGCGCCGAGAGTATGCCGGGGCGCGAAGGCACCAACACCCTGGGTATCCCCATCTCCTGGGCCAACTCGCAGGCGTGCATCGGCCCGGCGCCCCCGAAGGCCACCAGGGTGAACAACCGGGGATCGTAGCCCCGCTCCAGGGAGATGGTGCGGATGGCCCGCTCCATCTTGGCGTTGACCACCCGGTTGATTCCCAAGGCCGTCTGATGTGCGCTGGCGTTTATCTGAGCGGCCAGTTTTTGCATCAGCCCTTGGACCCGGTCCCGGTCCAGGGTCATGCGGCCGCCCAGGAACCGGTCGGGCAATAGCCGGCCCAGAAGCAGATTGGCGTCGGTAACGGTTAGCTGGTCGCCCTTGCCGTAGCAGGCGGGACCCGGGTCTGCTCCCGCCGATTCCGGGCCGACCACCAACGCGCCGCCGATGTCCACCCGGGCGATGGAACCGCCCCCGGCCCCCACCGTGTGGATATCGATCATGGGGACGCCGATGGGGTAACCGCCCACATTGGCGGCGGTGGTCTCTTTGATCTGGCCGGGACATAAGGAGACGTCGGTGGAGGTGCCACCCATGTCCAGGGTGATGATGTCGGGATACCCCGCCTGCATGGCCGAATAGAAGGCGCCGACCACCCCGCCGGCCGGGCCGCTCAGGATGGTCCGCACCGGCTGCTCGGAGGCCAGCCCGACGGTGATGCTCCCGCCCGACGACTGCATGATCCGCAGCCCCTTGCCCAGGGGACCTTCGAGCTCCCCCAGATATTGGCTCATCACCCTGCCCACGTAGGCGTTCACCACCACGGTGCTGGTGCGCTCGTACTCCCTGAATTCCGGGAGCACCCGGGACGAGATCGAGATGTAGGGCGGGTTCTTCATCTTCTGTAGGGCGCTTAAGACCATCTCTTCATGGGCCGTGTTCAGGAAGGAGAACAGGAAAGACACGGCCACCGCTTCGGCCTTGCTCTCTTCCAAGAGTCCGATCATGGTCTGGATGGCCTCGGTGGTAAGGTCCTCGATGATGGCGCCGGTGTGGTCGACCCGCTCCGGCAACCCGAACCGCAGTTCCCACGGCGCCAGGGCCGGCGCCCGGTCCATCTCGAGATTGTAGAGTTCGGCGCGGTTCTGGCGGCCGATCTCCAGTACGTCCTCGAAGCCCTTGGTGGTCACCAGGGCGGTGCGGGCCCCCTTGCCTTCCAGCAGGGCGTTGGTGGCGACGGTGGAACCGTGGACGAATTCGGCGGAGGTGACGCCGGTCTCCTTCACACCTTGCAGGATGCCCTGGGAAGGGTCGGCCGGCGTTGATGGAAGCTTGTGGACGGTCAGTTTGCCGTCTTCCAGGACGGCGATGTCGGTGAAGGTGCCGCCCACGTCGATCCCCACGACTCGGCGGTGCCCAGTTGCGCCGGTCGCGCCGGTAGCGTTGAAAGTGTCAGAGGCCGGATTTTTGGGCATGGAAGGGTACCCTCCGGGGCGAGATTGAGTGGCGGAGATTGACGGCTTGGCTTGGTTCGCGCGGTTTGGCTCGTTGAACAAAAGGGACCAGGAACGGCTAATCTTCCAGTGCGATCCTGATCCGCTTGTTGATGCGGCCCTTGCTCTCGTGGCCGACAACCTTGATCACGCCGACCTCCCGGGTGTTGGCCACGTGGGTCCCGCCGTCGGCCTGCAGGTCCAGCCCATGAATGTCGATGGTGCGGATCTCCTGGATGTTGGGCGGCAGCAGGTTGATCTTGGTGCGTATCAGGTCCGGCACCTGTTCGGCCTCTTCCCGGTTGAGGGTGTTGACGATGATTTCCCGGTCCGCGGCCACCTCGGCGTTGATCTTGATCTCAACTTCCTCGGCGAACTCCGCGGTCATGTTCTCGAATTCAAAGTCCATCCGGGCCTCTCCGGGCTTCATGTCTCCGCCGGTCACCTTGGCCCCGTAGTCTCGCCAGACCACGCCGCAGAGGATGTGGAGGGCCGTGTGGGTGCGCATCAGCAGATACCGGCGGTCCCAATCTATCCGGCCGGTCACGGTTGATCCCACCGCTAGCGGATCTGGAGGCGTATCCTCGGATGTATGTATCTGGTGCACCAGCTTGCCGTCGGCCCGCTTGATGCCCGTGACCCGGTACTCCCGGTCTCCTGAAGTCAAAGTCCCGGAATCGGTGGGTTGGCCGCCGCCGCCGGTGTAGAAGGCCGTACGGTCCAATACCACGCCGCCGTCGACCACATCCGTAACCGTGGCTTCAAATTCCTTCAGGTAGCTTTCGGTGTGAAAGAGTAGTTCGGTCATCTCAGATTTCGGGCGTTGGTTTTGAGGCTGCTGATCAGCGTGAAATCGCTCCGATTTTGACGCGGGCCTATTATAGCAGACGGGATTTTCTCGAGGCTCTTAATGACTTCATCGAAACCGAGTCTAAAAGCCCGCAATCACTGCGCCTTTTCAGTTGTTTTTGTCTAGGCGGAATGACATAATACCGGTGCTTCCCGATACCCGTGCGTCCGGTATCCGTGCTTCCGGGAAGCGGCACAGCGGACGGATGCGGTCAAAAACGAGCGATTAAAAATAAGGGGCAGGCTATCAGGTGGGCGGAAGATGAAGATTTCGTGTATGCAAGAGAACCTCAGCCGGGGACTGGCCGTGGTGGGCCGGGCGGTGGCCAGCAGGGCCACGTTGCCGGTGACCCAGAATGTACTCCTCAGCATTGACCAGTCCATGCTGAAGCTGTCGGCCACCAACCTGGAGATTGCCATCACCACCTGGGTCGGGGCAATGATTGAAGAGGAAGGCTCGATCACGGTGCCGGCCCG
>JACZXN010000109.1 GCA_022571575.1 Chloroflexota bacterium
CGCGCCGAATATGACCTCGGGACAGGGCGAGTCGGAAAAGGTGGTCAGGAAGTGGTGTTCCACGAACCAGACCGAGTCGAATCCCACCTCGTCCGCCAGGATGCATTGTTCGATGGTCTCCTCGATGACCGCGTGGTCGTCGAGCATGGGCCGTTGCATCTCGTAGGCCAGTGAGAATTTCATGTTATTTCCTTCTGAGGGTGAATGGGGTACGGGTCGAGTGGCGTGGAGTCGCGGCAATTCTAATGGCAACGGGGTTGAACGGCAACCGTGTTACGCGTTCGGCAGGCAGCCTGCCGCCAGTATCTGGGACTAACCGTACTGCAACTGTTATACTGATATTAATAAGTCATACTTCCGGAAGGAAATAATACTATGCCCAATGTGGTGGGACAAAAGGGTCAAGTGGTGATCTCAAAGAAGATCAGAGACGAGTTGGGCGTCGAGCCGGGCTGGTGGGCACTGCAGAGCATCGTCGATGGCCACCTTGAGATTCATTTCGTGCCCCCGGAGCACAATCGTTCCTTGATGGGCAGCCTGGCTCCGTACACCGATGTGATAGTCCTAGATGATGAGTGGCACGAGGCAAAGGAGAAAGCCTGGGAGGCTGCGGCCCGGGAGAAGATGGAAAGGTTGGACGGAGGGTTGTGAGTGGGTTCCTAGATACGTCCATGGTGGTACGGTACCTGATTCGCGATGTGCCTGAGATGGCGGAACGGGCGGCGGCGGTCATCGATAGCGAAGAGCAACTCTGGATCACGGGCGTGGTATTGGCTGAGGTTAGCTATGCATTGAGATCGACGTACCTGCTGCCTAGGGAAATAGTAATCGACCACATGATGGCGTTCCTTGGCAAAGAGAACATTTCTTGTTACGGACTGGACAAGGGCACGGTTCTGCGGGCATTGCTCATGTGCCGTCCGTCGGGCCGGATATCAATGGCCGATGCATTGATCTGGGCTGCGGCGAGGAGTTCAGGCCGTAACGTCGTCTATTCCTTTGACGCCAGGTTCCCCAGCGAAGGAATCGAAGTGCGGGCCGGACTATGACCCTGCAAGCCGCCCCTACCCGCCCTTGATCAGCACGACTTCGTGTTGGACCGGGGAGCTGGCGAAGGGGCCGTCGGCCGACATGAACACGTCGATCTCGGAGCGGACGCCGAACTCGGGCAGGTAGATGCCCGGCTCGATGGAGAAGCAGACGCCGGGGATTATGCGGCGGGTGTCGTGGGTCTCGAAGCTGTCCAGGTTGACCGCCTCGCTGTGGACCTCGAACCCGATGCTGTGGCCCAGCCGGTGGGTGAAGTACTCGCCGTAACCCCGGCCGGCGATGAACTCCCGGGCCACCTGGTCGGCCTGCCAGCCTTGGACCGCCGTTCCCTGGTTGTGGGCGTCTTCCAAGTAGCGCAGCGCGGCGTCCCGGGCCCCGATGACTATGTCAAATATCTCCTGATGCCGCGGGGGCACGGAGTCTCCCACGTAGGCCACCCAGGTGATGTCGGCGTAGACGCTGCCGGTGGCTATGCCCTTGGCCCAGAGGTCGATCAGCAGCCAGTCGCCCTGTGTTATGGCGCTGGTTCTATCGGCCGAGGGTTCGTAGTGGGGGTCCGAGGCGTTGGCGTTGACGGCCACGATGGGGCCGTCGGGGGAAGCGATACTTTCTTCGGCGAACCGCTCCCGGATGAACTCGGCCACCTGAAACTCGGTCACTCCCTCCGCCAGATGGTCCCCGGCGTAGGCAAAGGCCTGGTTCACGATGCGCCCCAGTTTATCGGCGGTGGCGCGGTGGTCGGCCAGTTGCTCCGGCGTCCACTGGTGGGTGGCGTACTGCATCAGGTCGGCGGAAGAGACCACCTGAGGGCCCATGCTCCGCACCAGTTCCACCGTCCCGGCGTCTACCCTGGACACCCGGGGCAGGGCGTTCTCGGGGGAGTACTCCATGGCGACCCGGTCCGCTCCGGACAACAGGTCCCGCAGCGCTTTCAGCATGGAATCCCGGCTGCTGTAGACCGTCAGCGTGACGCCGGACTGGTCGAACTTCCCGGCATCGACGTGGTGGACCAGCAGGCTTGGTTCTCCCTGGGCGGGAAGGTAGAAATAACAGGGGCGGGTGACGTGGCCTGAGGAGGAGACAACCTGCCAGAAGACCGGGTTGGTCTGGCGGTAGTCGTAGACCAGCCAGCCGGGGATACCCTCTTGGGAGAGGTACTCCTGGGCCGTGCGGTATATCTCCTGCTGTTTCATGGTCAATCTCTTCGCTTGGGCCGAGGGTTGGGCCGCCGGTCCTCTGGCAAGTTTGGTTCACCCAGCTGCCCTGGTCCGGTTGCCTTGGTCTAGTGAATCGTCTGGAGCATGCCGCCGTCCAGCACCACACTGGTGCCGGTGAGGTAGGAGGCCCGGTCCGAGGCCAGGAATGCCACCAGGTCACCCACTTCCTCGGGCTTGCCCAGCCGGCCCATGGGGATGGCGGAAACCGCGGCCTTCATCAGATCCTCGAAGGACTTTCCGGATTCCTGGGCCTCGGTCTCAAAGGAGGAGGTCAGGTAGCCCGTTTCCACCGGACCCGAGACCAGGTTGTTGACCGTGATATTGAAGGGGGCCAGTTCGTTGGCCAGCATCTTGGAGTATCCCACCAGAGCCATTTGGGAGGTGGTTGAAAGGGCTGTGCCACTGGTGGACCTGCGCCCCAAGGAGGGCAACAGGTGGACTATGCGGCCCCAGCGTTGCTGTTTCATGTAGGGAATCACTTCCCTGGCAAACCGGACTGCGCTGAGAAAGTTGTCCTCCAGGGCGGTCATGATGGTCTCGTCATTGAATTCGGAGGGCCGTCCCGGAGGGCCGTAGCCCATATGGGTGACCAGGATGCCGACCTGGCCGAACCGGTTGAAGGTGTCCCGGACCACGCGCCGGATGTCCCGGGCGACGGACAGGTCGGCGGGGATGGCCAGTACGTGTTGTTGGGAGCCCACCCGGGCCAGTTCTATCTCGGTGCGGCGAAGGTCGGCCTCGGTGCGGGCGCAGATGGCCACGTTGGCCCCTTCTTGGGCGAAAGCCAGGGCGATCGCCCGGCCCATGCCCCTGCTGGAGCCTCCGATGATGGCAACCCGGTCTTTAAGTCCCAAGTCCATGGCCGCTCAACCTCCTGAGCCTAGGTCCGGCGGACGCCCCGGGAATTTCGGGTATCCCGTGGGGCGTTCCGGTCTGAGACCCTGAACCACGGGCCAGACTAACACGCGGATTTACTTGGCACAATCACCCCATTGGCCCTGGTTTGGGGGATTGTAATTCCACAAGGTGTTTACGACCCGGCGTTTAAGAAATCTCGGGGACAACGGCGCCGATCTGCCGCATCAAACCGATGGTGTCTCCGTAGACCAGACCGCTGGTTATCTGACCCTCGAAGATCCGGAAGAACGCGATCCCACCATACTCCACCCGCTTGCCAGTGGGGACGGCCCCGTACAGCTCTCCCAAATGAGTTCCGCTGTAGGTTAGGCGGGCCATCACCCCATCGCCCTCGGCCAGCAATTCATCAATCTGGTTGTGAAAGTCCGGGAAGGCGGCCCGCACTTGGGCCACGTACCCGCGAAATCCATCCCGGCCGCTGACCGTCACACCCAACGAACCCCGGAACTGGATGTCTGGGGCGATGATCTTATCGACGGCTACGTCGTCCCACCGGTTCCACAGGTCGGCGTAGTAGCGATGGATCAGGTTTTTGTTCTTGTCCAACATTGGAACTGGGCCTGCCAATGGAATACGAAAGCCTAGATGACCTCTTGGGCTTGCAGTTCCTCGATCTCGCCGGGGGAATAGCCCAGGCTCCCCAGAACTTCCTGGTTGTGCTCTCCCAGCAGCGGCGGGTGGCGGTCCAGACCACCCGGAGTGCGGGAGAACTTGATGGGTATGCCGGTCTGCTTGATCTTGCCCAGGGTTGGGTGGGCCATCTCCAGGTACATGTCCCTGGAGAGCAACTGAGGGTCGGAGAACACGTCGGCCAGATCGTTGATGGGGCCGCAGGGCACGCTGAACTTCTGCAACTGCTCCACCCAGTCCATGACCGGGCGTTTCAGGAATATCTCCTGAAGAAATGGCACGATCTTGGTCCGGTTCTTCGCCCGGTCAACGTTGGTGGTGTAGTCCGGGTCGTCCTTCAGTTCGGGCAGGTTCATGCCCTCGCAGAACCGCCCCCAGATCCGCTCCGAGCCCACGGCCAGGTTGAGGTACTTGTTGTCCTGGCACATGAACGCCTGATAGGGCACCAGGTTCGGATGGGCCGCGCCCAAGCGCTTGGGCGGCTCCCCGGTGGCGAAGAAATTGGCCGCCTGATAGGTGAGCCACGCCACCTGGGCGTCCATCATGGAGATGTCGATGTATTGGCCCTGGCCCTCGCCCTCGTGGGACCGGTTGTGGATGGCGGCCATGATGGCGAAGGCGGCCCACATCCCGGCTCCGATATCGGCCACCGCTATTCCCACCTTCTGGGGCTCGCCGTCGGGCTCTCCGGTGATGCTCATCAGGCCGCTGATGCCCTGCATGATCTGGTCGTAGGCCGGCCGGCTGCTGTAGGGTCCGGTCTGCCCGAACCCGGAGATGGAGCAAAAGACGATGCCGGGGTTGATGGCATTGATCTCGTCATAGCCCAAGCCGAAACGGTCCATCACGCCGGGGGTGAAGTTCTCCACCACCACGTCGGCGTCCTTGGCCAGCTTTCGGAAAATCTCTTTCGCCCGCTCCTCTTTGAAGTTGAGGGTCAAGCTCCGCTTGTTGCGGTTGATGGACAGGAAATAGGCGCTCTCTTCGCCGATGAATGGAGGTCCCCAACTGCGGGTGTCGTCGCCGGAGCCGGGTATCTCGATCTTGATGACATCGGCGCCGTGGTCTCCCAACATCAGCGTGCAGAACGGGCCGGCCAGGGCCCGGGTCAGGTCCAACACCCTGATCCCTTCAAGTGCTTTCATGAATCTGCGGTCTCCTTAACCGATGGGACTTCGGTATGCCGTCCCGAGGCGGTCCCGTCACCAGGCCAAATGTTACCACAGGGCGGATGGGTCGGAGCGGGGGTGGATGGCTCACCCAAGCAACGCTAAACGTCAGGAGGTCCACAGATGGTCCACCCGGCCATGGGACGTGGATGGCGGGGAGATATTCGATCTGGGCCTAGAGAAGCTGGCGGGCATGGTGGACGGCCTGGACCCCAGCGGTTTCAGCGGGTTCGGCTCGGCGGTGGACATCCTCACCGGCTCGCCGTCCGGAGCCTGAACAGCGAGACCCATTGGGTTTCCGGAGGGCTCCTCCGCTCGATCGCGTAAACAGCGGGGCAGGCATCACGCCTGCCCCCTGTTACTTTGGCCGGACCTACGCCCATTTTGTGGTTAACGGGTTGAACCGAATTCCCCAATCCTCAATTTGCCGGCAGGCCCGGGCGGCGCCGCAGCAGCCCGAATGTTACGCATTGGTAGGCTCTTTGGGTAGCGCGAGAGAGGCCCAGATTGGGCCACGCCGGCGGCCTACCACTACCTTAGTTAATCTCGGCCCGTCTGCAACAATGCAGTTACAGCCCGGATAGCGCCTGCGGCATCGGATGTGGCACGGGATTCCGGTTCGGCTGTTGCCCGGCACATGCGGATCGAGTCAATTTCTTGCCAGAAGATTTGCTGATCCCGATTGTTTAACCGAAGTTTTACCGAGTGTGCGTAGTTTATTTACCGGCCTTCCCGAATAATCGAATTAACGGCCCTCTAAGCGCGTCCGTCAAGACCAGCCGGCCGCTAATTCAGGGATAGGCTTGGAACTTTAGCTCCGTCCTAGGCGGGCCGATTTCAACAAAGAATAACCAGCACCAGGCTCTTACTCAAACGGCCCGTGGGCCCATTGAAACAGGCCCGGCGCCAAGTTGTTTACCAACGGCCGCAACGGTTGGCCAAGGCAGATAGAAGGCGCAGCCGGTGACACTTTAATAAGGACGTATATGTCAGTGAAAACCAGACCATTCCACAAATTGGCAACCCTGGCATTTATCGCCATCGTTCCCTTGGCGGTGGCGGCCTGCGGCTCCAAAGAAAGCTCCGCCCCTGTCCCCGTGGCGCCGCAGACCACGGCCCCCGCGGTGGCGGTGGTGGAAGAGCCCAAGGCCGCGGACACTTCCGCATCGGACTCCCAGGTCTCAACCGCGGATACTGTCGATTCCGATTCTCAAGCCAACGTTAAATTGACCCCAGTGGCGGATCCGAATGAGGCGGTGGCCCTTGAGGCCGCCGATTCCGAAGAGCTGGAGGGAGCGGCCGCTCTGGTGAACGCCTACACCGGCTATGGATTCACCTTGAAGCTGGACCTGAGCGCCGATGTCC
>JACZXN010000110.1 GCA_022571575.1 Chloroflexota bacterium
TGCCGGATTGAGTGGGGTTCTCGAGGTAAACTGACCGAATTGGGCACTGCAGACAACATCGAGGGTCCGGTGACCGGGGGGGCACTGTCCCTAAATCCACTGGCGCTGCTGAAGGCCCTGCGCCCCTTGCAATGGGTCAAGAACGGCCTGGTGTTCTTGCCCTTCGTCTTCGCCATCGACGTCGCCTGGAGCACCGACGATCTGGGCCCGGTGCCCGGCTTGTTGTTGAAGCTCTTGCTGCTCACCGTGGCCTTTTGCGCGCTCTCCAGCTCCATTTATCTATTTAATGACCTGATGGACCGCTCCGGTGACCGGCAGCACCCGGTGAAACGGAACAGGCCCATCGCTTCGGGTAAGGTCAGTGTTCCCGTGGCCACGACGGTCATGGTGCTGTTGGCGGCGGCAGGGCTGGTGGTGATGACCTTGGTTGAACCGGAGTTGGGGGTGTGGGCGGGCCTGTACGCCTTGATCAATATCGGCTACTCCCTGGGCCTGAAGCAGGTGGTTTTGTTGGACGCTTTCGCCGTCACCAGCGGCTACGTGATCCGCGCCGCTGCTGGGGCGGTGGCCATCGATGTCTCTCCCTCCCCCTGGCTGTACGTCACCACCGGCGCCGGGGCATTGTTCATCGTCTTGGGGCGGCGATTCGCCGAGGTCCGGTTGGCTGGAGACGTAGCCGGAGACCAGCGATCGGTGCTGAAGGATTACTCCGGCCTTTTTATCAACCAGCTTTTGATCTTGTCTGCCGCGGCGGCGTGGCTGAGCTATACTCTGTATACGGTGGAGGCCACCAACCTCCCTGACAACAACACCATGTTGTTCACCCTGCCCTTGGTCACCTTCGGCCTGTTCCGTTACCTTTTTCTATTGAACAACAGCGAACGGGCGGAGGCACCGGAACAGTTGATCATCCGCGACCTGCCGCTGGTCGCATCGATCGTCAGTTGGGTGGCCGTGTCCGCCTTGGTCCTGCTATTAAATAGCTGACCCGTGCCCGTCAGATAGGAGCCCGTGAATGACGTCCATCGACTCCAGCGACCCTGGGACAACCCAGCCGGCGCCCGCATCCAGTCCTGGCAGCCAGTCCGGCCCCGGCAGTCCGGTGGTGGCCGTGGTGGCGACCTCGCCGGAGACTGCGGTGGAGGATATGGGCCGGGCGATGGACCTTGCGGGAGTTAGTGAGTTCCTCTCGCCCGACATCAAGACCCTGCTGAAGGTAAACATATCCTGGCAGCACTGGTACCCCGCTTGCTCCACCACCCCCTGGCAGATAGAAGGGGTGACCCGGGCCTTGGAAGCGCGGGGGCACAAGGACCTGGTGGCGGCCCACAACGGGACCGTGGTGGTGAATTCCTATGAGGGGGAGTTTAAGAACAAGCACAAAGCCGCCCAGGAGAAGTGCGGCCTCCCCGACATCCACCTGGACTCTCCGCCCAACAGATGGATCGA
This sequence comes from Chloroflexota bacterium, assembly GCA_022571575.1. Next base: position 1,450 of record JACZXN010000110.1, read on the forward strand.
CTACAAACCCAAGGCGGAGATGCTGGTCCTGGACGACATCTTTCCGGAGGGGATACAGATACCGGAGACCTTTCCGGGGACCAACATCGTTCATCTGCCGACGATGAAGACCCACGTCTTCACCACCATGACGGGGGCCATGAAGAACGCGTTTGGCGGGCTACTCCACCGCAAGCGTCATTGGACCCACTCGGTGATCCACGAGACGCTGACCGACCTTCTGGCCATCCAGAAAGAGATTCACCCTGGATTATTCGCGGTGATGGACGGGACCTTCGCTGGAGATGGCCCCGGACCCAGGGCCATGCGCTGGCACATCAAGGACCGCATATTGGCCAGCAATGACCAGGTCGCCATCGACGCCGTGGCCGCCAAGATGATGGGTTTCGCCCCTATGAGTATCAAGTTCATCCGCCTCGCCCACGAGCGGGGCCTGGGTTGCGGGGAGGTGTCCGAGATCAACGTGGTCGGCGAGGACATCAGCCAGGTGAACTGGCAGTTCACCGGCGTGGAAAACACCTTTGCCAGCCGCGGCCAAAAGTTGATCTATTGGGGCCCCTTGAAGCCGCTGGAGAAGATGTTGCTCCGGACTCCCTTGGTGAGCCTGGCCTTCCTGGCCTCCAACCTGTATCACAACGGGTACTGGCTCAAGACCAAGGGCCGCCGCCGCATCAAGGCCGCCCTGGAGACCGAGTGGGGCAGGCTCTTCCAGTCTTACTGAGCGGCTGCGCGGTTACCGGTCCGGCAACCAAACTAACGAGGTTTATAACCCAGGTATGGATATCGCAATTATCGGACTGCCCCAGAGCGGCAAGTCCACAGTCTTTAACGCCCTGACGGCCGGCCATTCCACATCGACAGGCGTCGGCGGCTCGGGGCCCATGCAGGTCGGCGTGGTCAAGGTCATCGACCCCCGGCTGGCGGTGTTGGACGGCATGTACAACCCGAAGAAGGTGATTCATCCAGAGATAAAATACTGGGACCTGCCCCCCGTTGACCGGGAGTCGGCCTCCGCCAACCAGTTACTCAGCGGGCGGCAGCGGAACATCCTCCAGGGCGCCGACGCGCTGCTGGTCGTGGTGCGGGCCTTCAACGACCCGGCCTTGCTCCACCCCATGGGCGGCGTTGACCCCGGCCGCGACGCCAAGTCGATGCTCGATGAACTGGTCCTGGCCGACTTGGAGGCCCTGGAACGGGCCGAAGCCCGCCTCAGCGACGGTCTCAAGAAGGCCAAGCCGGCGGAGCGTTCCGCCATGGCGCCCCAGGTGGAAACGGTCCAGAAGGTGCAGGCGGCTCTGGAACAGGACATCCCCGTGAGATCGCAGACGTTGACTCCGTCGGAGACCGCGGCTTTGGTGGATTTTCAGCTGCTCACCGCCAAACCCGTGGTGATAGCGTTCAACACCGGGGAGTCCGAGCCCACGCCCACATTGGACGGACTGGGCATGTCAAAAGAGGTGGCCGGCGGGCTGGGCGAGGTTGGCCTGTGCGCCAAATTGGAAGAGGACCTGGCCATGATGGAACCCGGTGAAGCGGAGGAGTTCAGGGAGGCCATGGGCCTGGACAAGCCGGCCGTGGAGCGGGTCAAGCAGGTGTGCTACAGCACCGTGGGCCTGGTGTCGTTCCTAACGGTGGGCGAAGACGAGGTCCGGGCTTGGCCGGTACCAGCCGGCATCGCCGCCCAGATGGCCGCCGGCACCATCCATACCGACTTCACCCGCGGGTTCATCCGCGCGGAGGTCATCGCCTATGACGACCTTATCCGCTGCGGCAGCTTGGCTCAGGGACGCAAAGAAGGGGTCCTCCGGTCCGAGGGTAAGACCTACCAGGTCCAGGACGGCGACGTCATCAATTTCTTGATCAACACCTAGCAGACAGCCATGAGCGAGCCGGCCGGCCTAAACATCAGGACCTTTGTTCCAACCGATCTGGCCCAGGTGCGAGAGCTGTTCGCCAGCGGGCTTATGGAGTTCGCCGCCGGCGTTGAGCACGAGGTCCGCCGCTATGTGGACCATTCCCTGAATGACGATTTGGCCGACATACCGGGTCATTACCTGTCCCATCCCCGGGCCAATTTCTGGGTGGTTGAATACGGCGGCCCTCCCGTTGCCATCGTGGGCATCGTCGGCATCCAACCCAGAGAACGGGAGGAGGAGGCCGAGCTGCGGCGAATGAGCGTTTCATCCTCCGTGCGCCGGCAGGGGATCGGCCGCGGATTGTTGGAGACCACCGAGGATTTCTGCCGGGAGCAGGGTTACCGCCGGATCTGCCTGTCCACGGTCCACATTCTGGGCCCCGCCCTGGCGATGTACCGGAGATTCGGGTACACAATGGTGAAAGAGGAGACGTATGGAGACCCGCCCCACCGGCCGCTGATCGTCCATCACCTGGAGAAGGAACTGGCCGAAACCACCTGATACAGACACCAAATCACAAGAGAAAAAGCGCCCCGGCAGGTCCCGCCGGGGCGCTTTTTCATCTTGGATTCAGGCTATCGGCCCATCTAATAGTGGGCCTGCCCACCGGTGTTCTTTTCCTACCGGTGCTTGGTGTACTCGAAGGCAACCGCGGTCCGGACTTCGCTGAAGTCGGTCGGGGTCCAATCGGGGTCCAGCCGCGGGCCCACCGGCCAGATGCCGTCGTGGGTGTACAGCGAAGCGGCGAAGGAGTTGTCGAAGATCCAATCGTAGATCTCGCGCTCCGCTTGTTGGATCTTGACCGGATCGACTTCCACCGTCGCGGCGGAGACGTGCTCCTCAATCCATGGGTGATGAGACCCGTAGCTGAAGGTTGACTTCACCACATAGTTGGAGGCTCCGATGATGGGAGACAGGCGCACGCCAACGGTGTGGCAGGTGACGCCCTGGTATTTCCGGGTGATCAACTCAGGCCGGATGGTGGCGTAAGGGATATTCTGCAGCTTTACGTCGATACCGATGTCTTCCCAATATTGGGCAACCGCCTCACAGGCTTCCACCTCGGCGGGTGCGCCCCGGATGGCTGGGGTCAGCGTTACAGAGAAACCATCGGGATAACCAGCGTCGGCCAGCATCTGCCGGGCCAGTTCCGGGTTGAACTCGTAGACCCAGTCGGGGTTGGCCCTTTCTTCGTGTCCCATCCAGTCCCTGACGGACTGGGGCTTCCCGAATCCTGCCAACAGTTCGTCAACGATGGCCTGGCGGTCGATGGCGATGTTCATCGCCTTCCGGACCATCACGGCGTTGGCCCAGGCCTCGGAGCTGGTGTCCGCATCTGATGAGACCCAAGCCTGGGAGGGGTCGAAGAACTCGTATTCGTTGCCGTCTCTGTCCAGGCCGTAGGTCTGGCCGTAGAAGTTCAATCCCGCCTGGCCGGCGTTGGGCCAACCGATGATCTTCGCGCCTTCCACTGCTTCCACCGTGGAGAGGGAGTCGAAGGCCATGTCAAAGCTGTCCAATTGGCCGGTCTGGAAACCGGCGACTCGGGCCGACTCCTCCGGGATGGACCAGTAGATCAACTCAGCGAAGTAGGGAGTCTGGCGCCAATGGTCTTGTACCGCGCTCATCCTCCAGAACTCGCCGCTGGAGTGTTCTTCGATCTGCCAGGGGCCCGTGGCCGCGATGTCTTTGCTCGCCGCGTCGATCCCGATCTCTTCAGACTGTTTCTTACTGACGACCCAGGTGCTGGAGCCGCCGCCATTGCGCATGAACTCGAAAACCTGAGCGGGCACCCATGGCGTCCCGGTGTTGATCACCAGAGTGTGGTCATCAACTACTTCAATCGAGGCGCCTTCCCGTCCTCCGAAATCGCCTTCCGGGCCGCCGAAATACTCTCCGATGATTCCGGCGCGGGCGTGAAGGGCCCCCGCGTTCCACTGCTGGTAGGAATAGAGGACGTCCTCGGCGGTCATCTCTCCATAGCCTTTGTGGAACTGCACGCCTTCTTGGAATTTCCAGGTCCAGGTCAAGAAGTCGTCGGAAACACTCCAAGACGCCGCCAGCATGGGGCCGGCCGAGAGGTCCCGGTTGGTGGTGATCAGACCTTCACCAACGGAACTGCTGGTGAATTGGATCCTTGGGCTCGAGCTCTTGCTCGGGTGAGCTTCAAAGATGCCGGTTTCCTTCTGTCCCATGTTAAGAGTCCCGGCCGGCGCAACCCTGGCCGGTGCGGCTTTGGTGTCCTCCGGCACTGGTGTGGGAGTGATCCCCGCGGAAGTCGCGGCGGTGGCACCCGTGGTCGGCGTTGGGTCCGTACTGCCGGTCGACACCGGGGTGGCGGTGGCGGAAGACCCGCAGGCCACCAACAAGGCCGCAAACAACAGGATCAAAGCCTGAGGCCAACGGCGGATATAACCTCTATTAGAACCAGATTGGGTCACGTGTGACGCTCCTTTTCTACGAGATACAGAGTTACCATTACGTATATCGGAAGCGATGGATATTGGGACCAGAGAGATTTCCTGGGTTTCCGACCAGTGGGTTATATGTCATGGTATCGTAAAAGTCAATACACAGAGATGGATAGTATCAATAAATAGGTTGCGGTTCGATATTTATTAAAGGCGAATTAACGAAGCAGAACGTTAGGTTCGACTGGTTCATATGGTGGATCTACTGAAACCGGCGGATATAAATTCAGAAAACGGGATTGATGGGATCGGCGGGATTAAAAGGCAGGGGAGGCGTGAAGCGACGCCAACAAAAAAGCGCCCCGGCAGTGATGCCGGGGCGCTTTCGGTGATCTCTACCGGGCCTTGGGGGCCCTGGTCAGATGTGATTGCTACCTAACTGTGCCTGGTGTACTTACTTAGCGTGCTTGATGTACTCAAAAGAGT
>JACZXN010000111.1 GCA_022571575.1 Chloroflexota bacterium
CAGGAACGGGCGGCGCGACGACGGCCCGGTGTCGATGAGGATGTTGTGGTTCCCCACCCGGAGCAGCGAGTTGGTGGAGTAGCCGAATGAGCCCTGGTCGGTGGTGAGGGCGAAGCCGTAGGTCAGTACGTCCAGTGTGGCCATGTTCAGCTTTTCCTTTCCGGCGGCCCATTTGGCGGCCGGGCCTGACAACTAGCGATTGGGTATTAACGGAAGCTGGGCATCACCTTTTCAGCGAACAGCCGCATGGAACTGGACACCTGGCCGTAGTCCAGGCCGCCGGCGTCCAGATAGCTTATGAAGTTGGTGACGTGGTTGTCTTCCAGTTCCTTGATGGCGGCGGTGACCTTCTCCGGACTGCCGATGGCCGCCATTCCCTCTTTCCCGCGCTCGGCCAACAGGTCTTTCTCGATGAACGGGTCGCGGACGTAGTTCTCATAACCCCGCAGTCCTCCGGGGGCTGCGGCCATTTCGGAGACCGGCCGGCGGAGAAATTCGCCCATGTCCCCGGCCCATTCCAAACGGGGCGTCAACAGATCGATGGCTTCCTGGTCCGTGGGCGACACGTAGACGTTGCGCACGGCGGCGATCTCGATGTCCTCCGGGGCCACCCCCTCTTCGATCATGCGCCGGTGATACAGGCTGATCAGGTTCTGGTCGGAATCAGGCGAGGCGGGGAAGAAGCTGCTGCCCACGGTGAACAGCCCCCAGCGGTTGGAGACGGCGATCTCCACGGACTCGGGACTGTGGGTGACGGCCATCATGATGGGAGGGTGGGGCTGCTGCACCGGCTTGGGGATGACCATGACCTCCGGGAAGGAGAAGAACTTGCCGTCGTAGGCGAAGCGCTCCTCGGTCCAGGCCTTGATGGCGATATCCATGCCCTCGACGAACCGGTCCCGGGACTCGGCGATGTCGATACCGTAGATATCGAATTCCCGTTTCTGATAGCCCCGGCCGACGCCAATCACAACCCGGCCGCCGCTGATGATATCGATGGTGGCCAGGTCCTGGGCCATCCGAAGCGGCGCGTGCCAGGGCACTATGGTGCAGGCCACGCCGATCTTGACCCTCTTGGTTCGGGCGGCGATGGCGGCCAGCAGGCTGTGGGGCGAGCTGATGATGCTGTGCTCGCTGAAGGCGTGCTCCGCGATCCAGACCGAGTCGAAGCCCAGTTCTTCGGCCAGCTCCGCCCCCTTCAGGATGTCCTCGTAGACCTCCACGTCGGTGCGGCTCACCGGGTTTGGGTTGGCCTTGTGCTCGTCGGCGTATTGCTCGTGCAGTTGGGGGCGCTGCCCCACGAAAAAGGCTCCGAATTTCATAGTTGTCAGCCCGTCGCCAGCCGGTTATTAGCCCGCGTTTTCGATTTTAGTGTAGACCTCGCCCATGCGTACCACCGAGTCGTTCTCAACGTCGGTGAACCACCGCAGCAGGGACCGGGTGAGCGGGTCCACCGATTCGTCTTCCATGGCGGCCTCATACCGCTCCCGCACGCTGGGGGTGGGCTGCCGGTTTCGAGACTCCTTGAGCCAGGCGATCTTCTCGGCGTCGGATATCTCCGAAGTGACAACGCTGACTTTCTCGTCGAACTCCGGGTCCTCGATCTCGACCGTGGCGAAGCCCAATTCCTTGACCCGGCGGTCAAAGATGTCGCCGTGGCTGTACTCCCGCGCCGCCACGAATGACAGGCATTCTTTCAGGTCTTTGTTGGCGGTCTTGTTGGCCCACGCTTCCAGGTACACTCCGGCCCGGTTCTCCTGGAGGCGGATGTCGTTCAGAAGGTCGATGTATTGGGGCTTGGCGGTCATATCTGCACTGCTCCTGCGATGAACTTCTTTGGCGGACCGGGTGCGGAACCGGCGAAAACGACTACCGGCCGGCCGCAACGTGGAGTGTAGTGCGCCGGTTAGGGGGTGTCAATCGGGCGTGGCTTGGGCCTGGCCCAAGCCCGGACCCCAAGAGCGGTTATGCTAAGATGCCGGCAATAAGCACGGTCGAATCGTCCGATGCCGGGAGACGCAAACCATGGTGCGAAACAACACAGACCATGAAACCGACCATGAAACCGACCATGAAACCGACCATGAAAAAGAAGGCCAGATCACCCGTGTTCTGGCCGGTTTCGCCGCCAACCTGGAGTACGAAGACCTCTCGCCGGAGGTGGTCGACCGGGCCAAGTACCTGTGCCTCGACTTCGCCGGCGTGACCCTGAACGGCTCGACCACCGACTCCGCCAAGGCCCTGGTGGCGGCCCTGGAGAGCGTGGGACGCGGCGGCCCCTCGGCGGTCATCGGCACCGGCAAGCGGGTCCTGCCCGAATACGCCGCCATGGCCAACGGGACCGCATTCCACAGCATCGAGATGGACGACGTCAACAACGAGGCGGTCTTGCACCCCGGGGTCACCGCATTTCCGACGGCCCTGGCCATGGCCGACGTGGCCCAGGTCAGCGGCAAGGAATTCATCACAGCGGTGGTGGCGGGATACGACGTCATCGTCCGGTTGGGCCGGGCGCTGAAGGGCGCCGAGCACTACGCAAGGGGCTTTCACCCCACCGGCACCTGCGGGGCCTTCGGAGCGGCGGCGGTGGCCTCCCGGCTGCTGGGATTGCAGGGCGATTCCTTCGTCCACGCATTGGGCATCGCGGGCAGCCAGACATCGGGCAGCATGGAGTACCTGGCCCAGGGCGCCTGGACCAAGCGGCTGCACCCCGGCTGGGCCTCCCACAGCGGCATCTGGGCGGCGCTGCTGGCCAGGTCCGGCTTCACGGGACCGACCACCATCCTGGAAGGCCGGGACGGCTTCCTACAGGCCTACTCCGGCGACCCGGACCCCAGCCTGGTCCTGAAAGACCTGGGCGAGGAGTACCTGATCACCCGGACCAGCGTCAAACCCCACACCTGCTGCCGCTTCAAGCAGGGGCCCATCGACTGCCTGTTGGACCTGAAGCGGACCTACGGCATCAACCCCATGGACGTGGCCGAGGTGCGGGTGGGCGTCCTCAGCGCCGGCATGAAACTGGTGGCGGACCCCATCGAAGCCAAACGCAACCCCAAGTCGGTGGTGGACATGCAATTCAGCATGCCCTTCGGGGCGGCGGTGGCCCTGACCCACGGCAGCGCCTCCTTGAACGAATACCGATTGGGGATGCCCGAGAACCCCGAGGTCAAACACGTGATGGAGCGGGTTCGGTGCGTCACCGACCCCAAGTTGGACGCTCTGGCCCCAAAAATGATGGCGGCCTGGGCCGAGGTTGACACCACGGACGGCCGCACCCTGCGCAGCGAACTGGAATATCCCAAGGGCGACCCGGAGAACCCGGTGACCTGGGATGAGATGAAAGAGAAGTTCCATCTGCTTTCGGCGCCGGTGATCAGCCCGGAGCGGCAGAAGGAGATCATCGCGGCGGTGGAGTCCCTGGACCAGATGAGCGACGTCCGGCAGTTGGCGGCGCTCCTGAGCACCGAGTGAATCACGGCCGACAACCACAGGGTATTTAGCCAAAAGAGATAGCTGGCAGCTGACGGCTGATAGCTTGCCCCGATCCACCCAAAACAACAGGAGTTTTTATGGCAACCGACGCTAAGATTGGTCTTCTGGTGCCCGCCGGCTTCGGCGGGACTCCGCCATCCATGGCTGAGTTCAACGGGTTCTTCCGGCGGGCCGACGAGATGGGCTACGACTCGCTGTGGTTCATCGACCGGATCTTCCACAACATCAACATCATCGACCCCATGACGCTGATGTCCTGCGCCGCGGCGGTGACCGACCGCATCCGGCTGGGGACATCGGTGCTGCTCTTCGTGATGCGGAACCCGGCCCTGGTGGCCAAGACCGTCTCCACCATCGACTACCTGTCCGGCGGCCGGGTGACCCTGGGCATCTCCCTGGGCGGCCGGGACAACGAATACGAGCCCATGGGGGTGGATGTGAAACGGCGGGTGGGACGGTTCAACGAGGGACTGGAGGTGATGCGCCGGCTGTGGACCGAAACCAGCGTCACCCACCACGGCCGTTACTTCAACATGGACAACGTGAATGTGAGCCCAAAGCCGGTGCAGAAGCCGGGTATCCCGGTGATCCTCGGCGGGTCCGCCGAGGCTGTATTTCAGCGGGCCGGTGAACTCTCCGACGGCTGGGTTTCCGGGGGCACCTCCAATGCCGAGGCCTTCGGGCAAGCGTGGGAGAAGGTGGAGGGCTACGCCCGGGCGGCGGGCAGGGACCCGGCGGCCTTGGACTCGGGAAAGCTGATGTACTGCTATGTGGACGACGACCGGGAGCGGGCCAAGTCGGAGCTGGAAAACTTCACCCATGCCTACTACGGCCCCCAGTACGACGTGGAGAACAACTGCGCCTACGGCAACGGAGAACAATGCGCGGAGTTCATCAACCGCTACATCGACGCCGGGGCCAAGACCATCATCCTGGGGCCCACCTGGCCCGAAACCGGCCAGATCGACCGCATCTGGAACGAGGTCGTGCCCAAACTCAAATAGCCCGGGCTAATCACGGGCGGCTTCAACCATTCTGCGGATGACGTCCGCCACCAATCCCGGCTGGTCGCACTGGACACAGTGTCCGCTTTCCTCGGCGATCACGTGCACCCCAGCGGAGGACAAGCGGACCAAGTCCCGCTGTAACTCCAGCCATGAACCGGCCAACCGTTCCCCGATGTCCCGGTCGATGAAGGGCAGCAGACCGGGGCGTCCGGCGGTTATCACCGTCAACGGCAGGCCGCCCAGATCCCCGGCGGCCCCGATCAGTTTGAGGCTTGCCGTCAGGTCCACTCCTTCCGGGTTCGCCCGCACCCCCAGCAACAGCATGGACATGGCCTGCCCTCCCATTATCTCGGCGGCCCTGACCAGATTGTCCGGGTGCAGGCTGTCCACCAGAATCACGCCAGCCGTATTCTCCGGGTGTTGGGAAGCATATAACCGCGCGTTCAGGCCCCCATACGAGTGGCCGACCAGGACCACGGGCCCGGAGATTCCGGCCGCCGCCAGCAGGGAATGGAGGTCATCGGCCGCCGTTTGGCTGGTGCGGACGCCGGCGGAGGCATCGCTTTTCCCCAGGCCGGCCCGGTCGTAGCTGCAGACCAGGGTGAACCCAGAGACCCGTTCTTCCACCGGCTCCCAGTCGTGATTGTCGCTGGCCAGGCCCGCATCCAGCATCACGGCCGGAACCCCCTCGCCGGCGCACCTGATGTTGAGGCGGTGTCCGCCCACATCCACCAGCCGGGACTCGGGGTTGTAGCCGCCCCCGCAAGCCGCGGAGACCAGAAACAAAAGCAGGCCAGCCACGGCCACCATCCCGGTCCGGGGCGATGGACGGTTTGAGTGAATCGCCATAAGAATCTATAGAATATCAGTGCCGGGAAACGACTGCACGGGCGCCTCAATCAAGGTCAAACGACGGCCTTGCCTCCAATGTATCGATCGCACCTGGTTTCAGGTATGAGCGGCGCTACCCAGGTGTCACCTTCAGCGCAGCGAAGGGTCGGCCAAGGTGATGATTGGAAGATTCTTCGCCGCTTCACTCCTCAGAATGCCAGCCTAGAGGCAAGGCCCCAAATGACGGTGCAACTGGCCGTCTTCCCTACTGGGTCTGAAGCCGGAAGGTCAATAGGCCCACCGCCAGAACCACGATCGCGGCTCCCAACAAAAGCAGGGCCCGCTCCGGCGCCTGGATGATTCTTTCACTGTCCAGGTCTATCCGTTCACCGTTGGCCAGGTCGATGTAGCCCTCCACGACCAGAGCCTTCCGCCGAATGGTCCTTACCGGGGTGCTCAGCGTGCGTTGAGCCAGGGTCAGGAAGAAGCAACCCACGGCGACCAGTACGGCCGCAACGTCCAAACTTGTGGCCTGGACCCAGTAGGAGGTGAGGACCGGGAATGCCCCCCACGAGAACGCGAACCAGAAGTCGGTGTGGAACCGGTTTTGCCAGAGGCCCAGATTGTAGAACGCCACGATGAATCCGCCGAAGGCGACGAATGCGAAGATCCACCGCGATTCCAGGAAACCGGCCACGATGCCCAGCGCCACGGCGCCGGCCAGGGATGCGACGGCCAGGGAAACCAGCACCGCCGGCGGAATCTTGGTGCCCAGCGGACGGTCGTTCAACTCATCCAGGGCGTGGGACGCGATCCCCACTGCCAGGAAAAACGCCAGCAGCGTGCCCAACAGCCGGTCCAAGTGGATGGTCGGGGCGATGGTGGCGCCCAAGACCACGTAGCCCAGGTGCCACAATGTGTATGGCACATGAAGCAGG
>JACZXN010000112.1 GCA_022571575.1 Chloroflexota bacterium
CCAAAAGATGGTGACCATGGCCGCCGACCTGTTCGGCTGGCCCGAGGACGAGACCGGCTTCTCCCAGGGCCAGGTGACCGCGCCGGGACAGACCCCGGTGAGCCTGGGCAGCCTGGTCTCCCGTTCCGCCGGACCCGGCGGATCCATGGAGGCCGAGCATACCTACGACTCGGAGCGGGACGAAGAGATCACGGTATTCTGCGTCCAGATCGCCGAGGTGGACGTGGACGTTGAAACGGGACAGGTGCAACTGACCAAGTTCACCTCCGCCCACGACGTGGGGACCATCCTGAATCCCCTGGGGCATCAGGGTCAGGTGGACGGCGCGGTGATGCAGGGTATCGGCTACGCCCTGACCGAGGAACTGCGATACGACGAAGGCCACGTAACCACCCTCTCCATGGGCGACTACAAGATACCGACCATGCCCGACATGCCGGAGTTGCGGACCGTATTGGTCGAGAGCGAAAGCGGTGGACCCACGCCCTACGGCGGCAAGGCCATCGGCGAACAGGGGATCAGTTCCGTGGCCCCGGCAATCGTCAACGCCATCCTGGACGCCACCGGGGTCAGCATGACGGAGCTACCGGTAAGCTCCGAAAAATTGTTCCGGGCCCTGGAAGAACGACGCCGCGGCAGGTAACCCGTGGTGTATAATTCCGGATAATAACGAACAGACTTCCAAATAGTGATGGAGGAAGACGAAATGCCTAGGATCGAATCTCTGGGACACGTCGGTATCTACGCCGAAGATTTGATGAAGATGCGTGATTTTTACTCCCGCGTGTTGGGTCTGACGATCGCGGATGAGGAGTTGGAAGAGCGGGGAATGGTTTTCCTCACCGCCGACAAGGAGCGAGAGCACCACGAGTTCGTGCTTATGAAGGGCCGCGTAACACGCGACGACGCCAAGGTTATCCAGCAGATTTCCTTCATCGTTCCTAGTTTGGACGACCTGAGGGAGTTCAAAACCCGGCTTGAAGCAGAGAAAGACGTGCGGATCGAACGCATCGTCAGCCACGGCATAGCCTTCGGCATGTATTTCTTCGACCCCGAAGGCAACCGTATCGAATTGTACGTAAGGACTCCTTACAAGGTTCCCCAGCCGTTGGGCGACGTTATCGACCTCGGCATGTCCGACGAAGAAATCGAAGAGATCGCCAAGGCACGTATCCCAGCTTAGGTTCTAGTTGGGACAACCTGATGTCCCGACAGACGCCCCGTCAGACGCCCAGGTGGAAGGCCGAAAGGCGCGCCGCTTTCGTAGAAACCAGCGAGCCCGCCTCTCGGCTTTTTTGTTTAAAATAGACCGGGCCCGATCAGCCAGAAGATACATGAACAGCCATTGGTCAAAGCAACCCAGGCGATGCCGTGAGGCGTGGCCGTTATGAACAGCGCCCAATCGGGAAACTACGCCGACCTTCCCCGCAGCTACCACATCTTCAAGTGGCGGATACTGCTGGCCTTCTGCGGCTTCTACCTGTTCCTCTATCTGGGCCGTTTCAACTTCTGGCCCGTGGCCCCGTTGGTGAAGGAAGACCTGGGGCTCTCCCACTTCGAGATCGGCCTGATAAACGCCCTGCTCCTCTGGGGCTTCGGCCTGGGCGACCTGGTCCACGGCCGGCTCGCGGAGACCTACGGCCTGCGGCTGTGGGTGATGATCGGCGCCATCCTCACCACCGTCTTCAACATCATCACCAGCTTTGCCACTTCGGCGGTAACCATGGCCATACCGTGGGGCATCGCCGGGTTTGTGAACGCCGCCTGTTGGGCCCCGGGCATCAGCATGGTATCCCAGTGGTGGCCCCGCCGGAAACGGGGCCTGGCCATGGGCATCGTGGGCACCGCCGCCGGGGGAGCCATGGTGATGATGTGGTGGATCTCCGGCTACGTGGGCGCGGAGTGGGGCTGGCGCGCGTCCTTCCGCTATCCCCCGTTGATCATCGCCGTGCTGGGCATCGCTTTCTACTTCATCGCCCGGGACCGGCCCTCCGACGTTAACCTGCCCGAATACGTGGAGGAAGACGAGGTGTCCGCCGCCCCCGAATCCCTGGACCCCGAACGCCTCAAGGGCTTTGGCCCCTACAAAGAGCTGTTGTCCAACCCCAGGTTCCTGCTGGCCAGCCACGTGAAGGGACTGGAGAACGTGGTCCGCTACGGGCTGACCACCTGGGTGCCCATCTACTACTTTGAAGAGGGCGGCTTGTCCATCGAGTCCACCATCCTGCTGACCATCCTGCTGCCCATCGGTTACCTGATCGCCCCTCCCATATCGGGGATAATCTCGGACCGGTACCTGAACAGCCGCCGCCGTCCCATGGTCATCTTCTCCTGTGCGGTGAGCTCCGTGGTGCTGGTGGGCATCGCCCTGGCCCCGCCGGTCAACGTGACATTGGGGGCCGTGTTGCTGCTGATCGGAGGGCTGTCCATGGGCATGTCGCCCATGTCCACCGTGGCCGTGGACATCGCGGGACGGCACATGTCCGGGACCGCTTCAGGCCTGTTGGACGCCCACGGGTACGCCTACGCCGGAGCCCAGGCCCTCATCTTCGCCGTGGTGCTGGACATGGCCGGCAGCCCCTGGCCCATCGTGTTCGTGGCCATGGCCGTCACCAGGGTGATCTCCGGGATCATGATCTCCGCCGTCAAAGTCTGAAGGATCCGGCCGGGTCCACGGGATACACTACATGAGCGCAGTGCTGAGAAGGTCCGTGCTGGTGGCGGTGGGGCGGGTTCTCCTGGCGGTAGCACTGCTCGCCGCCGCCCTCAGCATCTTCCTTATCATCTTTCTCACGGCGACGCCCCAGGGCAAGGCCGCATTCAGGGCCGCCTTGTTTGTACCCCAAATTTTGGAAGTGCCCTTCAAACCGCAGGTTTGGTTCAGCGCTGATCCGGTCCGGCACGAAGTGACCTATCCTCAGGATACCGGAACGGGTGTGGCCGACGTTTACCGCATCCCCGACGGCCAGCGCCGGGCTGCCGTGCTCCTGTTTCTCGGCGCCAACGCGGCCGGTCGGGACGATAAAGACGTGGTCAACTTGGGCGAGGCCCTGGCCCGCAGCGGTTTTGTCGTCATGTTCCATTGGTCGCCCACCATGGCCTTGCAGCACAACATCGACCCGGCTGAGATAGACAACCTGGTCCGGGCGTTTCAATTCCTGGAACGGCAGGAATGGGTGGACCCGGAGCGGGTTGGGATCGGCGGGTTCTGCGTTGGGGCTTCTTTCTCTCTGGTGGCGGCCGCGGACCCACGGATCAGCGACCGGGTGCGGTTCGTCAATGCCTTCGGCCCCTACTTCGACGCCAGAGACCTGCTGCTCCAGGTCGTCACCCGCTCCCGTCTCGACCAAGGGGTGCGGACTCCTTGGCAACCTGACTCGCTGACCCTCAAGGTCTTCGCCAACGAACTCATTGAGACTCTGGAGAACCCGGCCGACAATGCACTGTTAACCAAGGTCCACCTGAACGGAGAACCGGCCGACCTGGGGACCCTCACCCCCGCCGGTCAGACCGTTTTGCGGTTGCTTGAGGGCGTGCCCCCGGAGGAAGCGGCCGAACTGTACGGCACTCTGCCCCAGGATTTCCGCGAGGCGATGGACCGCATCTCCCCCAGCAGCTACGTAGATGACATCCAGGCCAAAGTGCTGGTCCTGCACGACCGCGATGACCGGCTGGTGCCGTCGGCCGAGTCCAGGAGACTGGCGGCAGCCATGGAAGACCGGGGCGATGTCAGTTATACGGAACTGCTGTCCTTCGACCATGTGCGGCCCACCAGCGGTACGGGGGCCTGGCGGCTCATCCAAGAGGGGTTCAAGCTCTACCGCCACATGTACCGGGTGATGCGCGCCGGAACCTGACATATTCCGGGTGCGGCCACGGTGTTCCACAGGCCCAATTATTGCGGTCATTTGTCTTGACAATCCTTTGTCCGGTGCTAGAATTGGTAATCGCAAACGATTGCAATAACTTTTAATCGCAACGTACATTCGCCTTTCTGGAATCCCGGAGCAGGCAGCTATGATCAAGCACGAAAAGGCCATCGAGACCCTCCGTCTCAAGGGTCACCGGCTAACTCCTCAACGGTTGATAGTGCTGTCTGTGATTGCCGCCGGGGACGGGGCTCCAGGCGGCGGCCACATGGGGGTTGACGAGGTCTACCAGGCCGCCAAGAAGGCCTACCCCTACATGGACATCGCCACCGTCTACCGTACCCTGCACCTGTTCAAGGGACTGGGCGTGGTGACGGAAGTGGCCATCGGCGACCGGCTGCACTTTGAGCTCACCGACCCGGACGGGCACCACCACCACATGGTCTGCCGGGCCTGCAACGGCGCCTTCAACCTCAGTCCCCATTACCTGGCGGAGTTCCGCGACACCCTGACCAAGGAATTTGGTTTTGAGCCTGACCTGGAGAATTTTACCGTCAGCGGCATCTGCGCCAAGTGCCAGGAAGCCGGCAAACAAGCGGATAAAGACGAAGAGATTCGAAACTAGATGGTGCACATCTTCCGCGGCGTCAGACTATGGGTGATCCTGCTTGCGGCGTTGGCCGTCGCCGCCTGTGGCGGCGGGTCGGCGGAACAATCTCAAGATGGAGATCAGGAGGGCCAACGGCTGAAGGTGGTGACCACGGTCTCGCCCATCACCAGCATCGTCGAGAACATCGGCGGTTCGCGGATCCAACTGGAGGGCGTGGTCCCCGAGGGCGTGAACTCCCACACCTTTGAGGCGACTCCCTCCATGGCCAAGCTGATGGCCGAAGCTGACCTCATCATATTTAACGGCCTTTTCCTGGAGGAGCCGACCCTGGCATTGGCCAAAGCCAACAAGAGGGCCGAAACCGTGATCCTGTCCCTGGGCGACCAGGCGATCTCCCGGGAAGACTGGCAGTTTGACTTCACCTTTCCGGAGACCGCGGGCCACCCCAATCCCCATCTCTGGCCGGACCCGAATCTGGCATTACGCTACGCCGAGTTGGTCCACGATCAACTGGCCGGCTTGGACCCGGACAATGCCGGATATTACGGAGAGAACCTTGAACGTTTCCGCGGCCGGATCATCCTGATGGACCAGGCCATCAGGACCGCGGTGGCGACGGTGCCGGAACAGAACCGCAAGCTGCTGACCTACCATGACTCCTGGGCCTATTTTGCCAAGCAGTACGGTATGGAGGTCATTGGGGCCGTCCAGCCGTCAAACTTCTCCCAGCCCTCCGTCAAAGAGGTCGCCAGATTGATCGACCAGCTCAGGGCTCTGGGCCTGCCGGCCGTGTTCGGTTCTGAGGTTTTTTCCAGTGACGTGTTGGAAGCCATCGCCGACGAGGCGGGCGCCCAGTTCATCGACGAATTGGCCGATGACGATCTGCCCGGCAAACCCGGCGATCTTGAGCACTCCTACCTGGGGCTGATGAAACAGAACGTGGAAGTGATGATTCCGGCCCTGGGCGGAGATGCCGCCGCCATGGCCGGCTTGGACGTTAGCAACGTGTTCGATGGGGCCAGCGGGGCCGTCTACCCGCAATAGGGGGGTCAACGCATGTATCTGCATCCACGATTATTGGCTCTGGCCAAGGGCGTCAGGGGGCGCATCTTCCTGGCTGCTCTGGTCGGCATGCTGGCTGTCATCGCCGGAATAGCCCGGCTGTCAGTGGCCGCGGTCATCATCTTCAGGATCATCCATGAAGGGGCGGCGTTCTCGTCCCTGACCTGGCCCCTGGTGATCATGGCCGGTCTGATCGTCCTGCGGGGCGGGTTGCAATACCTCCAGGAGGTCATCAGCCACCACACCGCCAGCGTGGTCAAGGTGGCGCTGCGGGAACGGCTGTACCGGCATTGCCTGGCCCTGGGCCCCGGCTACTTCGACCAGAGCCGCACCGGCGACGTGCTGATGTCCCTGGCCGAGGGCGTGGAGCGGTTGGAGGCCTTCTTCGGCCGGTACCTGCCCCAGATGATCGTGGCGGCCCTGGCCCCGGTGTTGATCTTCGTGTTCATGGCCATCATCGACCTGCGGACCGGGTTGGTGTTCCTGGCCTTTGCTCTGTTGACCCTGGTCGTGCCCAACCTGTTCCACCGCTGGACCCGCAACAGCAGCATGGCCCGGAGGAATGCTTATGGGGCGTTGGGCGCCGACTTCCTGGACGCGGTGCAGGGGCTGCCCACGCTGAAGGCGTTCGGTCAGAGCAGGGCACGAGGTCAGTTGTTGGCCGAGCGGGCCAGGGCGCTGTT
>JACZXN010000113.1 GCA_022571575.1 Chloroflexota bacterium
GGCGACCAGCATCTCCGCCTGTCCCGCCAGGGTGCACAAACGGCCTATCTTCCGGACGTCCGAGACCTCGCTGGTGATGAAAACGCTGGCGACGCCGCCGTCGACCATAACTTCCGCTTCTGAAACCTTGGCCGAGCAAACCCCGCCCACGGTCCCGCCCCGGCGAATCTGCCGGTGGGCCAGGGCCGGCGTTTTATGGTTCTTGCCGTGGGGCCGCAGCTTGGCCGTCCGTCCGGCGTAATATTCCGCCATGACGTCCATGTTGTGGTCCAGCGCGTCCATGTCCAAGATCAGGCACGGGGTATCCAGGTCTTCCAAAGGCGTTCCCGGTGTGGGCCGGTAGCGGTTGTCCATGATTTCCTCCACAAAAATGATGCTGGCCGGCTGGGGATGAGCCACCCCCCAGATGCTTCGCCGCTGAGGCTGGCTCAGCATGACATGGTCTTAGCTGAATCTGCCGCGGGCGGCGATGGGCCAGAACCCTTCCAGCTTGCCCTTGCGGACGGCGCGGATGTAATCGTATTGGTTGAGCGTGAGCTCCAGATCGAAGGGCACCAGCCAGACCTTGTCGCCCGGCATATATTTATTGAAGGCAGATCCTGAAAGTTCCAACACGCCGTGCTCGGCGCTGAAACGGACTGCTTTGGCCCCGTCACTTGCTTCCAGGACCGGCAGTCCCAGGTCGGGGCCGGTGGCCTTGTGCCCCGCATCCACCACCGCCGAACCCGGCGTGGGATGGCTGATGACCGAGGCCAGGACCTTGGCGGCGGGCTGATATTCGGGTTGGGACTGGCAATGGGCATGATCCATCAGGGCGTAGGAGTCCGCCCGGATCTCGGTGATGCCGGGGACGTCTTTTATAGCGTTGTAGCCGGACGCCGCCACGCTGACCACGGGGGCCGAGGCCCCTTGTTGTTCCAACAGCCGGGAAGTTTCCATCAATTCTTGCAGCCGAGCTTGTACGTCTATGCCGGGGCCGGCGGGACCGGGCATCGACACCATCAGGCCGTCCAGCCGCAACCCGCTGGCGGAGGACACCTTTTTAGCCAGAGCGGCGGCGTCAGGCCCCATCGCCACCCCAGAACCGCCGGACCCGGCGTCCACCTCCACCAAGATGCCCAGGGTGGCGCCCGCGGCGGAAACCGCATTGGACAGCGCTTCGACGTTATCGGCGTTGTCCACGGCCACGGCGATCTGTTGGCTCCGGGCCAGGGCGCACAGCCGGGCGATCTTTGGCCGGCCGGCGATCTGGCTGGCGATCAGTATGTCGTTGAAGCCGGCCCCCGCGAAGACCTCCGCCTCGCCCACCGTGTTGACCGAAATGCCCCCAGCCGGGTTGGCCGCCGCCACCTGGAGGTGGGCGATGTGGGGGCACTGGTGGGTTGAGACATGGGGGCGAACCGTAAGCCCGGAGCCAGCGGCTTCCGAATGAAACCGGGCGATGTTGGCTTCCATCACGTCCAGGTCAACCACCAGGGCTGGAGTGTCGAGCTCCTCCACCGGGGTCCCCACGGGCTGGAATATGGGACGTTCCATCGATCACACCTCGCACACCTCGGGTTTTATCTCGAACGGTCACAGGGCGATGGACCGGGACCGTAAGACCAAATGGAATGACGGGAATCCGGCGGTCACGCCAGGCCAGAAGAATATCATGAATACGGCTGTTCATGTCCCAAACCGCTGAGCCGCGATTGATTGCCGCGGGACCGTTGGGGGCTGTGATCAGCTTGCTTTTACCTGTCGGCGATGACAAAATTGCTGGCGGTCTAAACCCGCAATCAAAAACGTTCGTGAAAAAGAGACCCCATTGACCCAAAAAGATGACGCGACTGCAGGCACCCTGCCCGGATTATTAGAAGGGGTCCGGGTGCTGGACCTGACCCACCATATCTCAGGGCCTTACTGTACCCGGATGCTGTCCACCCTGGGGGCCGACGTGATCAAGGTGGAACGGCCCCAAACCGGGGACCCCATCCGGCAAATTGGTGAGGCTTGGAATGCCCCCACCCCGGCCTCCGGGCACCCCTCTCCCCCAGGGAGAGATGAAGGGACGAGGGAAAAAGTCTCGCCCTGGTTCCTGTATCTGAATTCCTCTAAGAAAAGCCTGACCTTGGACCTCAAATCCACCCAGGGGCATGAGATCGTCAAGAAGCTGGCGGCGAAGGCCCAGATCGTGGTGGAGAACTTTGCCCCCGGGACCATGGAAAACCTGGGGTTGGGGTATTCCCAGTTGAGCCAACCGAACCCGGCGTTGGTCATGACATCGATCTCCAACTATGGGCAGACCGGTCCCCACCGGGACTGGAAGGCGCTGGAGATCAACCTCTACGCCGCCGGCGGGCTCATGAACATCACCGGCGAGGATGACCGGCCCCCCTTGAAGGAGGGCGCTCCGCTGGCCCAGTTGGGGGCGGGGCAAAACGCCTTTGTCGCCACCATGGCCGCCCTGATGTACGCCGAGGAGACGGGCCAAGGGCAACACATCGACCTGTCCATCGCTGAATACGCCACCAACATACTGGAAAACGCGCTGATGCAATACAGCTACTCGGGCGTTGAATATTCCAGGGTGGGCAACCGGGGCTACGGCCGGGCCGCCTGGGGGATCTACCCCTGCCGCGATGGCCACGTGGGCATAATCGCGGGCCCGGACACCAACTGGCCGGAGATCGCCAAATTCATGGAGCGGGAGGAGCTGGCCGATCCCAGGTTCGTGTCCCGCCAGGGGCGCCTGGAAAACGCCGACGAGATCGACGCCCTGATGCTGCCCTGGCTGCTGGACCACGATAAGGTCGACATATTCAAGGCGGGCCAAGACCACGGCTTGGGATTTGCCTACGTGGCCACCATGCAGGACATCCTGGAAATGGAGCAGCTCACCGCCCGGGGATACTTCGTTGAACTGGACCACCCTGCCACCGGGCCGCTGCGATATCCCGGCCCGCCCATCAATCTGGGCGGCGCAAATGGCCAACACGACGGTTGGGTGTACCGGCCCGCGCCCCTGCTGGGAGAGCACACCCGGCAAATCTTGGAAGAATGGCTGGGATATAGCGAATCGGAAGTCCAGGCGTTGCGCGACCAGGGGGTCGTTTAGATGGTCCTTGATAGCCCCGCTGGGGACCAGCCCCCTCAAGCTCTGACCCGATACCGGATCTTGGACCTGTCGAGGATTTGGGCGGGCCCCTACTGCACCAAGCTGCTGGCCGACATGGGCGCCGAAGTCGTAAAGATGGAATCGTTGAGGGTGTACGACTCCCACCGGGGCCCGGTGGCGCCGGCCCGGGGAGTGGTGTCGTATCCCGATGCCGAGCCGGGCGACGAACCGTGGAACCGCAACGGTTGGTTCAACTGCCTGCACATGAGCAAGTACGGCGTCACCCTGGAATTGACCCAGGACGCGGGCCGCCGGGTCTTCGAGCAACTGGTCTCGATCAGCGACGTTTTGATCGAGAATTTCCGGCAGGGCAGCCTGGAGCGCCTGGGTTACACCTACGACGACCTGCGCCGATATCGGCCCGACCTGATCTACGTGTCCATGCCCGCCTTCGGGAACACCGGCCCCTGGAAAGATTACGTGGCCTACGGCATCGGCCAGGAGCAATTGTCGGGCATGGCCCATATGACGGGTTACTCCGGCGATGGGCCCATGAAGTCGGGCATCAACCACGGCGATCCAATAACCGGGTCCCACGCCGCCGGAGTGGTGCTGGCCGCCCTCCGCCAGCGGCGGCGCACCGGCCGGGGGATGTATATCGACGTTTCCCAGCAGGAATCGGCCGTCTCGCTTATCGGGGCCGACGTTTTGGCCTACCAGGTCACCGGCCGGGAGCCCCAGCGCCGGGGCAATCATTCTCCCTATTTCGCTCCCCACAACGCCTATCCCTGCGCCGAAAACGACCGCTGGGTGACCATCGCCGCCGCGACCGACGAACAATGGCGAAGCCTGGCGCGTATCATTGAAGGAGACGGCGGGGGAGACGGACTTGCCGCCGACCCCAAGTTCGCCACCGTTGAAGACCGGCTGGAAAACCAGGAAGAACTGGACGGGATCATTGCCGGTTGGACCCGGGATAAAGCGCCCTATCCCATCTCTCAGAAGCTGCAAAACGCCGGTGTTCCCGCCAGCCCGGTGCTGCGGGGCCCCGACCTGTTGCAGGACCCTCACTACGCCGAGCGAGGGACCTTCGTGGAGGTGGACCATCCCAAGGTGGGCCCCAAATGGTATCCGGGCATTGCGTGGAAGATGAATGTCACGCCCGGCCGGGTGCACTGGCCCTCGCCGAGCCTGGGAGAGCACAACGGGCACGTTTACGGCCAGCTATTGGGCATGGCGGAAAAGGACATATCCGCGTTGGAAAAGGACGGCGTCATCGGCGTCAAACCGACCGGATCAAGGATAATCTAGCTGATAGCTGTCAGCTTTTAGAGTCATGTTGAAGAAAAATAGCGAGGGAGCGTGATGGCCGGCGAAACATCGTTCGGATACTTGCTGCCCACCCGGGAATTGGTCATGGCCAAAACCCCGCCGGACATCGGCCAGGCCATCGAACTGGCGGAAACGGCCGAGGGCTTGGGGTTCGGCTCGGTCTGGGCCGGGGACAGTATCCTGGCCCGGCCCAGACTGGAAGCATTGACCACCCTGGCCGCCATCGCCGCCAGGACCAAGCAGGTCAAGCTGGGCACGGCGGTGCTGCTGCCCGCGCTGCGCAACCCGGTGATACTGGCCAACGAGGTGGCCAACCTGGACCTGTTGTCTCAAGGCCGGGTGGTGCTGGGAGTCGGCATCGGGTCCAAGACGCCCCACGTCCAGCGGGAGTTCGACTCCATCGGCGTCTCCTTCGCCCACCGGGTCAGCATCTACGAAGAGGGCCTGGAGATCATGCGCCGGCTGTGGTCGGAACCGGAGGTCACATTCACCGGCCGGCATTTCCAATTGAAAGAGGTCAGCCTGGGCCTGCTCCCGATCCAGAAACCGGGGGTCCCCATATGGATGGCCGGGACCGTGGATGCCGCTAGGCGCCGCATGTTGCGTCTGGGCGACGGGTGGTTCCCCAATCCTCCCACCGTCCAGGCTTTCACCGAGGGTTGGGACCGGATCCAAGAACTCGCGGCGGAAACCGGCGAGGACGCCGCAAAGCTGCACCGCTGCGTCTACACCACGCTGAATATCAACGAAGACGCCGCCCAGGCGGACAGGGAGTTGCGGGCCTTCGTCGAGAGTTACTACGGCGCTCCCTTTGAGACGGCGTCCCGGACCCAGAGCGTTTGCGCCGGGAATGCCGATAAATGCGCGGCCTGGTTGAGATCTTTCATCGATGCCGGGGCCCAGACCATCGTCATCCGCTTCGGCGGACCCGATCAAGCGGGCCAGCTCCAGCGGTGCGCCCAAGATGTTTTGCCAGAAGTGTTGCCGAAATAATAAAAATCCATGACGGGTAAACCAATGGCACCCGTCGACAGACCAGCTCTAGCTGATAGCTGACCGCTGACTGCTGAAAGCTTAAAAACACGGAGGACCAACCATGCCAGACACGGAAAAGCAAAAAGAATGCCTATACGAGATCAAAGACGGTATCGCCTATATAACCATGAACCGGCCCGAAAAGCTCAACGCCATCGACCCGGAGATGCGCCAGATACTTTGGGACTCGTTTCAAGACGTCAAGAATAACCCGGAGGTCCGTTGCGCCATCGTCACCGGCGCCGGACGGGCGTTTTCCACCGGCCATGACCTGGTGGCAATGGCCTCGGCCAGGGCCAACGAAGGCCCCACCACCGGCGACCTATACGTGGTGCAGTCCCAGATCTACAAGCCCATCATCGCCGCCATCAACGGCATCTGCCTGGCCCAAGGGTGCGGTATCGCCCTGGGCAGCGACATCCGCATCGCCTCTTCCAGCGCCCAGTTCGGCTGGCCCCAGGCCAAACGGGGCATCTCGTCGGTCAGCGGACCCGCGCTGCTATCCCAGGTGGTCCCCAAGAATATCGCCTTCGAGTTTCTCTTCACCGGCGATTTCGTCGACGCCCAAAGGGCCCTGCAGTTGATGCTGGTCAACTACGTGGTGGAGCCCGAAGAGGTCATGCCAAAGGCCGAGGAGATGGCCCGAAAGATCATCGCCAACGCCCCATTGTCCATCGCGGCCATCAAAGAGGCGGCCATGAAAGGAGCGGACATGGGGCTTGAGGAACG
>JACZXN010000114.1 GCA_022571575.1 Chloroflexota bacterium
GTCCCATCGCCCTGCTGAACTCCCTTCGCTTCGGCCCCCTGGACGACCCCCAGAACCGGCACCTGTTTCACGGCGTGGTGGGCGGCATCTCCTGGTACGGCAATTGTATCGGCGTGCCCGACGTGGCCGGTGAGATCTGCTTCGACCAGTCCTACTCCCAGAACCCCCTGGTCAACGCCATGTGCGTGGGCCTGATCCGGTCCGACCGCATCGCCACCGCCGCGGCCAGCGGGGTGGGCGACGTGCTGCTCCTGGTGGGCGCGGGCACCGGGCGCGACGGCATCCACGGGGCCTCCGGATTGGCCTCCCGGACATTCGAGGAAGATGTGGAGCTGCGTCCCACCGTTCAGGTGGGCAACCCGTTCTTGGAAAAAGTCCTCATCGAGGCCTGTCTGGAGGCCCTGGACACCGGGCTGGTGAACGCCATCCAAGACCTGGGCGCGGCGGGGTTGACCAGCGCGGCCGTGGAGTCGGCGTACCGGGGCGGACGGGGCATCCGCCTGGACATCTCCCAGGTCCACCAGCGGGAACAGGGGATGAGTCCCTACGAGGTGATGCTCTCGGAGTCCCAGGAGCGGATGTTGCTGGTGGTGGCGCCGGAAAACGTGCCCGTCATCAGGGCCGTCTTTCACAGATGGGACGTGACCTGCCGGGACATTGGCCGCGTCATCGCCGAGCAGGTGGCCCAGGTGACCGACGGCCCGGAGTTGGTGGCCGACCTGCCCATCGGGCCCCTGTCAGAAGCACCCCAGTACCGGTTGGAGGGGAAGCCGACCGAGGCGGACATCAAACGCACCCAGTTGGATCTGGACTCGGTCCCGCTGCCCCAGGGCGGCCCGCAACAGACCTTGCTGCGCCTCCTGGCGTCTCCCAACATCGCCAGCAAGCAGGGAGTCTACCGGCAGTACGACCACCAGGTGCAGACCAACACCGTGATCGGCCCGGGAAGCGACGCCGCCGTCCTGAGGGTGAAGGGGACGAAGAAAGCCATCGCCCTCACCATCGACGGCAACGGCCGTTTCTGCCAATTGGACCCGTTCCAGGGGGGGCAGATAGTGGTCGCCGAGGTCTGCCGTAACCTGAGCTGTTCCGGGGCGTTGCCCTTGGCGGTGACCGACTGCCTCAACTTCGGCAGCCCGGAACGGCCCGACATCTATCACCAGTTGGAGCAGTGCATCCGGGGTATCGCGGAGGCCTGTAGGGTTCTGGAGGTGCCGGTGGTCAGCGGCAACGTGAGCCTGTACAACGAGTCCAGGGGCCAGGCGATCTTCCCCACGCCAGTCGTGGGTGGTCTGGGGCTGCTGGAAGACGCCGCCAATGCCACAAGGTCGGCCTTCGCCGGGGAAGGGTTGGTGGTTGCCCTCCTGGGCGCGGACACCAGCGAGGCCGGACCTCACGACCTGGCCGGCAGCGAGTACCTGCAATGCATCCACGGGCGGGTGGAAGGTAGCCCAAAGATAGACTTAGATCTGGAAAAGAGGGTGCAGCAGGTTTGCCGCCGGGCCATCGAACAGGGCCGCATAACCTCGGCCCACGACTGCTCGGAGGGCGGCCTGGCCGTGGCGCTGGCCGAGTGCTCCATCCAGGGCGGCGTTGGCTTCACGGGTGATTTCCCCGTTCCCAGCCGCTGGGACGCAGCCCTGTTCGGCGAACGGCAGTCCCGTATCATCGTCGGCCTGCCGGAGGGGCAGTGGGATGCCCTGGCTGGCCTGGCCTCGGACCTGGGAGTGCCGGTGCTCAGATTGGGGTATACTGGCGGCGACCGATTCCGGCTCAACCGGCAGGTGGACCTGCCGGTTTCCCAGATCAGCGACGTATGGAACAACGGCCTGGAGGCAGCCGGTGGATAACACACCACTGCGCGTTCTGTTTCTCACCCCCTATTTCCGGCCCTATCTGGGGGGCATAGAAAGGGCGATAGAGCAACTGTCGTTCCAGATTCAGCGGTCGGCTTCCGTCGAAGCCGTCGGGGTGCTCACGACCAAGTACTCTTTCCCCCGGCATCCGGAACCCACCTGGGATGACCGGGAGACCACTCCCGAGGGCATCTCCATCTACCGTCTCTCCGGATTCCCCCGCCGGTCCATCCCCCTCTACTCCGTCCCGCTGGTCTGGTTCTCGCCGTGGCGTCTGAAGAAATATCTGGACGAATTCAGACCCGACGTGATTCATTTCGTGGGCGACGGCTGGTTCTGGGGCCATTTTTGGGCGTGGTTCTGGTACCGGGGCCGGGCCCGGTTCGTGTTCACTCCTTCCTACCACACCCTGCCGCCCAGCAGATGGTGGCTGAAGCCCATCAACGCCTTTCTGTGCCGCGTGGCCGACCGGGTGATCGCGCTGACCGGCCTGGAGGCGGAGGGTGTCCGCCGGGCCTATCTCACGCCCAAAGACAAGATCGGAATCATTGGCTGGGGAACGTCGATCAGCGAAAACGCCAACGCCAACGGCGGCGGAGACGGTCCGGCCCAGAAACAAGAGCAGCATCACTCGGGCGAAGAACCGGAAACCAAGCCCCTGACGGTGCTCTGCGTCGGCCGGCTGGGGAAGCACAAAGGCCAGCGCTGGCTGCTGGATACCTACCTGCGGGCCCGTGACGAGTTCAAACGCCCGGTGCGCCTGGTGCTGGTGGGCCGGGACGAGGATGCCGCCGCCGAGATAGAGGGCTTCATCGCCCAGCACCAACTCCAGAAAGAGGTGACCGTGACCGGCGAGGTCTCGGACCACGAGTTGGCCGATTGGTACGCCGAAGCCGGCCTGTTCGTCCTTTTCTCCCAGTACGAGGCCTTTGGACTGGTGTTTCTTGAGGCCATGGGCCACGGCACGCCGGTGCTGACCCACGACGTCGGCGCCAACCGGGAGGTGCTGAGACAGGGAGCGGTGGTGGTGCCCAGGTTCGACCGGGAGGCGGCCGTCAGCGAGTTGGTCCGCCTGGTGAACGACGAAGCAGCCCGCCGGGAGTTGGGCCGCCAAGCCCAGCGGTACGCCCTCTCTGAGTTCACGTGGCCGGCGGTGGCCGAGAAGTATCTGGAAGTCTACCAGCCCACCCGGACCGCGGCCTGAGACCGGAGAACACCACGTGGACCGAACATCACTGGAAGAAGGCGCGCGCCGGATACTGCTGACCAACCTGCGCCAGGGCGTGGCCGATTGGAACGGCCAGGAATACAGCTTCGTCTGTCCCTCCCTCACCGGCTATCCATTCCAATGGTTCTGGGACTCTTGCTTCCACGCCATCGCCCTGATCCACCTGGACCCGGACCAGGCCAAAGCCGAGCTGCGCACCCTGATGAGCGGCGCCCTCCCCGACGGCTTCATGCCCCACATCATCTTCTGGGAGATGGAGAAGCAGCCCGACTTCCTGAGCCGCAATATCGTCGGTCAGACCGACCCCCATTACAGCTCCACCATGCAGCCGCCCATCATCGCCTACGCCGTGGAACGGGTCTACCAGGCCACCGGCGATGAGGAGTTCCGGAGGGCGGCCCTGCCGGTGCTGACCAATTTCTACCGTTGGCTGCGAAGGACCAGGGACCCCGACGACGACGGCCTGATCGCGGTCATACAGCCGGAAGAAGCGGGGACGGACTGTTCTCCCAAGTACGACGAAGCCCTGGGGCTCACCGAGCTTTCCAATCAGGGATTCATCGCCGCGCTGAAGGAGATCTACCGGGCCTACGAGCCGATGCGGGGCGACGATCATAAGATACTTGCCGCCGACCTCTTTCATTTCGAGGACGTGCTGGTGAACTCGATCTACGCCTTGGGCCTGCGCTCCTTGGCCCGCCTGCTTGGGGACTCGCCCGAGGCGGAGGAGTTCAACCGCGAGGCCGGCCGCACCCGGGACGCCCTGCTGGAGAAGTGCTGGGACGAGGATGCCGGGGCGTTTTTCGACCTGTCAGGCGTTGCCGAGAAGCCGGTCAAGGTTGTGACCATCAGTTCACTTATGCCCCTGATATTGGACGACCTCCCCAGGCCCATCGTCGAGCGGCTGGTGACGGACTGGGTGTCGTCGCCGGACCATTTCTGGACCCCCTATCCGCTGCCCTCCGTTCCGGCCTCGGACCCCAAGTTCATGCCCGGCAACCCCAGAGGGTTCATCTGGCGCGGGCCCTCGTGGATCAACACCAACTGGTTCTTGTCCCGCGCCCTGCGGGACCACGGCTACCCGGAACTGGCCGACGCCATCGTGTCCAAGAGCCAAGAGTGCATCGAGAAATCCGGTTTCAGGGAGTATTACCACCCCTTCACCGGCGAGGGGCTGGGCGCCAGGGACTTCGGCTGGTCCACGCTGATCCTGGACATGTGACCGCGCCCTCATGGCGGGGGGCATGGCTGCCGGAAGAAACATCCGTCATTCCTTCCCGACAGGCGCATCAGAACCAGGGCCAGGATTCAGTGGGCTGCTGGGACTCGGGAATCACTTGAGAAAGGGGAGGCCGACGTTCGAAAGACCCAGGTAATAATCAGGGGCTGGTGTTTCGTGGCAATTTCCCTGTATCTCGTTGTGTTGCTGGTGGTTCTGGCGATACTGATCGGACAGGATTCACTGCACCAGTCGCAACACAGTTGGTGGCAAAACGCAATCGGCCCGGCTGTCTTGGTTGTTCAGTTGTCAGCGTTAAGCCTGTTTGCTTGGGGATTGACCGTTTGGAGTTCTTCTCTGGCGTGGAGAGTGCGGGTCTCCGCGTGGCTGATATTGTTGGCGGGATTGGTTCCTCTAGTCAGTTTTTCCATGTATCTAGCGCCGCTCTTGATGACGGTAATTCCAGGCCTATGGCCCTGGCACCGGATGACAAGGCAGGTAAGAAGTCAGCCCTCAGCGTAATGGGTACACCCCGACGGAACCCCGACGCCCCTATGTGGTGCGGCCTCGTTCCAAATGGCGAGCCGGACTGCCGGGTGCGTATGGTTCGACGGAAACACCTTTAGCGGGCTGATGTGGCCCTTGGTCTACGGGTCCGGGAGATCGCCGAAGCGTGTAGGGGCGGGTTTCAAACCCGCCCCTACGTCTACGCGATGATGTTCCATGGGGAAGCGCAACGTCACCCATTCGTTCGTCCCCAGCTTGTCGACGGATGCGCATAGGCTGATTCCCGGCTCAAGAACTTGGGTTGGGGAGAGGTTGAAGGAAAAGGGAGTACGAACCGAGGCTAAGAAAAAGCGTCCCGATTCATCGGGACGCTTTTTAGTTGCTCGAGTTGATCGTTGGGGTTCGGTCTAGTTCCGGCGGGGCCGGAAGAGCCGGGAGATGAAACCGGTCTCGGTGCGGGCCTCGGCGGCTTCTTTCCCGGTTTCGTAGTCCTCATCGTCGTAATCGGGGTAGTCCGAGGCGGCCACATCGGTGCCCTGGTCGATCGTCTCCGGGGTCTCCGGCGTTTCCGAAGTCTCCGGCGTTTCCGATATTTCCGAGGTTACGGGGGTTTCCAGCGATGGTTCCGGATCCACGGAGGCGGAACTCTCTACGTCGGCCGCAGCGCCTCCACCGCCCGAATGAGCGGCTATGGCCTGTTGCACCATGGGGTGTTCGTGGTTCAGGTTGAAGGTGCGGCGGCGGCGGTTCTGGCCCGAGGTCTCGTCGCGCCAGCTATGGTTGCCCTTCAGGAAGAACTCGCCGTCGCTCAGGCCGCGGAGTATCTTGCTCACGTAGGTGCGGGAACTGGACTGGCCCCACCGCTGTGTGATCTCGGCGCTTCCGGCCTCAAGTCCCTGGCCAAGGGCGTCGCAGATCTCGGCCACCAGGAAGTTGAAGGCTACGTGGCTCACGCCCTCCTGGTGCTCCAGGGTATTGGCCATGAGGATCAGGTCTGAGACGCGGTCGGCCAGGAAGCCGTCGTCCGGCTCGGTGGGCATGTTCAGATTGCTGATCGCGTTCTGGAGAGCCTTAGCCAACTCCTCGTTATCGCCAAAGGGAGAACTGGGCGTGGCGGGCTCGGTTTCTGCCGGTTGGTACGAGTGCTCCTCGGCTTGTTCGTCTTGGTCATGCTGGCCGTTGGTTGCGACGGCGGGAACCAGGTCGTGGTCGGTTTCGGTGTCCTCGACAACCGCCGAATCATCGATCTCGGAACTGACGGGTTCCGGCGTGGGCGCTTCATCTTGCTGCCTGGAGCGGGGCAAGCGTCCGCGCCGGCGTCGGGGCCGGGAGTTGGG
>JACZXN010000115.1 GCA_022571575.1 Chloroflexota bacterium
CCCGTCACAGGTGGCTGGTGAGCACCACCTCCCTGGGCTCGGGCGCGTCCTCCAGGGCGGCGAACACGTCGTCCACGCCGTCGACCACCGTGAACAGCTCGGCGATGGCCGGATGGGCGAAGCCGCCGGCGACGATGCCGTGCATCAGCGCCTTGAACGGCCCCCAGTAGCCGCCCACGTCGACCATCACGATGGGCTTGGCGTGCAGTTGAAGCTGCTTCCAGGTGGTGATCTCGAGGGCCTCGTCCAGGGTGCCCAGGCCGCCGGGCAGGACCACGAAGCCGTCGGACAACTCGAACATGCGGCGTTTGCGGTCATGCATGCTGCCGACGACGATGAGCTCGGTCACGTCCGGGTTCTCCACCTCGTAGTGCATGAGAAAGTCGGGGATGACGCCGATCACCTCTCCGCCACCTTCGAGAACGGCCTCGGCGAGGACCCCCATCAGGCCGATGCGCCCGCCGCCGTAGACCAGGCGCACGCCGCGCCCGGCCATGAGGACCCCCAGCCTTCGCGCCGCCTCCGTGTAGGCGGGGTCGTCTCCCACCTTGGAGCCGCAAAAGACGCAGATGGAGGTGATGGTGGTCATGGTGCTCTTTCCGCCGCTCCGGGCCGGGGCGCCGGGGCCCGGAGACCATAGAAAATCGACCGTCCCGGCGAAAGCCCTTACGGTCACTCAATTGTTACCATGGGCCGGGCCGTTTTCCCGTACCCGTGTTCACCGCCCGTGGAATAATAGCCGGGCAAGAGCGTTGATGAATGTGGCGGGGCCATGGCCGATATCCGGGCAGCGCGAGAATTCCCGGACGGCGGAGATGGCGCCCGCCCCGGGTTTCCGAGCGGACGTACGGGGATGCCGGTGCCCTTCAAGGGAATAAAATGCGGCCACGGGCGTATATGTGTGTAGCAAGGGTGCCCGGCCGCCGCCGGGATGGACCGGCGGCACAGGCGTGCGCGGTGCGGGCTGAGCGTCGGCGCTGCCCGGCCGGGTGTGGGGCACCGGGGTACGGCATGGATGAGGCCCGTGGCTGACCTGGGAAGGCTCATGGTTGGGCAAATTCCGTCCTTGCGCAGGTACGCGTGGGCGCTTGTCGCCGACCGCACGCGCGCCGATGATCTGGTCCAGGACTGCCTCGAACGCGCATGGAGCCGGTCGCACCTATTCCACGGGCAAGGGGATATCCGGGTTTGGCTGTTCACGATCCTCCACAATCTCTACGTCTCCTCCGTCCGGCGGCAGAGCCGTCAACCGGTCATCATACCCCTGATGGACCATTTGGAGGGCCCGTCCGTGCGCCCGGTCCAGGAAATCAGTGCGGAGATCGCGGACCTTGACCGCGCCCTTGCCGGCCTCTCCGCGGACCAACGGGCGGCGGTGTTGCTGGTCGGCGTGGAGGACATGACCTACCAGGAAGCCGCTACCGTCCTGGCCATCCCGGTGGGCACCTTGATGTCGCGTCTCCACCGTGGGCGCAAACAGTTGCGCGCCTTGATGGCCGATACCCCCCCCGCCCATCTGAGAAGAGTTAAATGACCGAACGGATACCCAACATCACGGACGAGGATCTCCTGGGTTTTGTCGACGGGCGGCTGGGCCCGGCGCGGTACGCAGACGTGGCCAGGCATTTGGCGGAACACCCGGAAATTGCCGGGGAGGTGGAAGGGTACAAGGACCTGAACGTCGCCCTGCGTGCCAAATACGAGCCCGTGCTGGAGGAGCCGATACCGGCGCGCCTTTTGCGGGCAGCGGCCCGGGGGCGCGTTCCAGGGCCCACGGGCATGCGCTCCGTTTTGCGCGTCGCCGCACTCGTCGCGCTCTCCGTGGCCGTCGGCGGGATCGGCGGTTGGCTGTGGCGCGATGCCACGATTGAGCCGCCGGCATGGTCGGACTTCGCGCGGCAGGCGGCGTCGGCACATCTCGTTTACGCACCCGAAATCCAACGCCCCGTGGAGGTCACGGCGGACCAGGAAAAGCAGCTTCTTCAGTGGCTGTCACGGCGGACTGGGGCCCGCATCGAGGCGCCCACGCTTGCCGATGTGGGTTTTCGGCTGATCGGCGGCCGTTTGCTGCCGACCGGCGAAGGGCCGGCGGCACAGCTTATGTACGAGAACGCGGCAGGCAAGCGGATCGCCATCTATCTGCGCGCCGACCTTCGCAACACCCACGAAATTGCGTTCCAATTCACCCGCGCACGCGATGTGAATGTCCTGTACTGGCTCGACGGCCCGCGCGGCTTTGCGCTGTCCGGGGATCTCAACCGCAGCGAGATGCTGAGAATTGCGGAGGTGTTTTATGATGAACTCGGGTCTTAAGCAAAGCCCACGGCTTTTCGGGATGGTCGGGGGCGCGGCCCTGGCGCTCCTTGCGGGATGCGCCGGAGGAGACGTGTTCCAGGAGAAGCCCCCGCCCGGTTACGTGACGGACGTGGCGCAACGGACGGCGGGCGTGGACTGGGCAGGCGCCGAGGCGGTCGAGGTGGCATTGTCGGAATTCCGGTTCGCCCCAGCGCAAGTGGTCTTCCGCCAAGGCGTGCCGTACCGGCTCAGTTTACGGAATACAGGTCAGAGAAGCCACACGTTCGTATCGGAAGGCTTCTTCAAGGCCATCGCGGCGGGCAGGCTGGTCTCCAGCGGCACCGTCACCACGCGGCCTTACGTGGTGTCTATCGAGGTCCCGGCCGGCGCCGTCAAGGAACTGTATTTCGTTGCCGTCCGCAAGGGCTCCTTCCACCTCAAATGCACGGTCTTCCTTCACCAGACGTTCGGCATGGAGGGAACGATCACCATCCGGTAGGTCCGGACCGGCGATACGCCGGAACTGGGCCCAAATGCGCCGTGGGCGGGACATTGCCCTCGACGCGATCAAAAAGGGAGAGAAACCATGACAAGCAAGTATCAGTATCTGTTGGCCGTCGTGTTGACCCTGGGGTTGGTGTCGACGGCCATGGCCGCGGGCTCGAGCAGTTCTTCAAAGCGGCCGAGCGCCCAACCGCCCAGCACCTATCAACTGGGGGTGAAGGCGGTCAAGGCGAAAGATTACAACCGCGCCATCCCGCTCTTGCAGAAGGTGGTCGCCAGGAATCCGAACCACGCCGACGCCTTGAACTATCTGGCCTTCAGCCACCGCCAGCTGGGCGACAACGACATCGCGCTCCCTCTCTACAAGAAGGTACTGGCCATGAATCCGGACCACCGGGGGGCCAACGAGTACCTGGGCGAGCTGTACCTGAAGGAGGGCAAACTGGATCTGGCGAAGAAGCAACTGGCCAAGCTCGACAAGCTCTGCTTCTTCGGCTGCAAGGAGTTCGATGAGCTGAAGACCGCCGTCAATACCTTCGAGGCCGGTGGTGGCTTCAAAGGTTTCTCCAAGCAGCCACAGAGCGCCAACTGACACAGGCCCAGGGCTACTCGGCGGCGGTGGCTTCACCGGCTTTTCCAAGGGCAACTGACCGCCCGCTGGAGGGCAAACCGTCCGCAGGTTCCGGGGCGGCAGTCCCCGCCCCGCGGCCGCGGGTCGGATGGTCGTAAAGCAAACACTGATGTTCGCTTTCTGACTGCTATGGATTCAACAGCTGATAACGTCCGCTTAGGGTCTACCATCGGATTTTGTAAGGAAAGGCCGTAGTTGTTGTGCGGTGGGGATGTGCGGGAACTCGCGGCAGCGAGTTGTCCACATATCCACCGGCGGCCGCGGTGATTTTCCTTCGATGGCAGGTGGCGGGCGCGGTGAACAGCGGTTAGCCTGAGGGAGACGGGGGTGTGGCCGTTCGGGTCAGTGGTCCGGGCTTCCGGGCTCACTCCTTGTGAAGTGCCGCCCCCGTCACCTGCATCATCCGAGGGGTCGACCGGGATGGTGCCGGTCGCTGTGGCGATCGTGGCTCTGTAGGTATACATAACGTTAGGGAAGGGGATGGTTTTAGCGACCATAAGTGGGTTCCTTATACCAGGAGCAGTGGAACTCCTTTCTGAACCACCGATACCCATATTCCAGCTTTGACGATGGTGCCGGCCAAGCTATGAAGGCACGAAAGGTAAACCTCCTGCCCTGGCGATCTTCAAACTTCGGATGGATGAAGAGTGAGATGTGGCACTCTCTATTGTAAAGGGGTCCGGTCGTAGGTATAATGTATCCCCAATGCAGTCCATCAGGAGTATAGTTCCCTTCTTGAAAGCTTTCATGCCCAAGGTATTTCATGGCAACAGTTCCCCATAGTCACAGATATATCTGTTGGGATGTCCTCGCGCGGCGGCTCACCAAGGCTCCACCCAGGGGGGGGCGGCCCCCTTCAGGTCGGCGGTATTGAACTCGGCCTTCCGTCTCTGCAACTCCGCCCATACGAAGTTCGGGACGGTGAACGGCCAGTTCATCTGCGTGTGCACGCCGGAGGCCATCTGAACGAGGCCCTTCTGCTTCAGGGGCGCGATCCGCTCGCCAGCCATGTTGCAGGTGAAGGACTGCTGGTTCATCTGGACGAGGTAGGACAGGATCTCTCGCTCTCTGGGGCTCAGCGTATCCAGGTACCCCAGGACCTCCCGCTCGGCCTGCATCCGAGCCTCCTCCGCCCTCTGCGCCTCTTCCAGCCGCTCCGCCTCGGAGCGCCCGACGCGCTGCCGCTCGGACTGACGGTCCCTGTACCAGTCCCAGACCTTTGCGCACAGAATCGCGAACGAGAAGATGGCGGCGATCGCCAGGGCGACACGCGCCCAGTCCGGCAGTGAACCGAGGCGGAGGGCCCCGGCTTCCGCGAGCACCAGAACGGCCACGGAGGCCACCGTGACGGCCGCGGCCGTGCTGCCCCTCATATCGAGGGCCTTGAGCCAGTTGCTGTCCGGGAACCAGGCCATCAGGCAATGTCCGGCTTTCACGATAGGTCTCGCCGCGGCTCGGCGGTGGTGCGGACGGGGGGACTCGAACCCCCACGGGCACAAAGCCCAACGGATTTTCGTACCATTTACGGCTTTCGCCGCCCCCTGTGCCTCCCATTTATTCCATCCGCCGCGGAAACTTTGGAATTTCCGCTCACCGCCGGATACCTTCGCCGGCAGGCATAAGACAATCGAAATCTTCCTCACCATCGTCCGCGAGGCCTTTCTGCGGCGTATGAGGTTATGAGGAGGGACACCGGTTGCTTCCGGCTGGAGCGATGGCCGGGTGGGACTTGCACCCACTGGAAAAGCGCCGCCTTACCACGGCGCACACCCTTAGCGGAAGTTTGGAGGATCACGTGGCCTGCCCCCCTAATCCTCTTCCACCCGCAACTCGTGCTTCCCGTTCCGTCAGCCCAGTTGCCGGTCGGTTATTAGGTGAGTCGAAAATCGGCCCCCCATGAAAGACGGGATATGTATCAAGGAAAACCCATAAAGGTGAGAACCCCCGGAAAACCTTGGAAAACCGCCGGTTCCGGCGGATTCGGCAAAATCCATAAATTTTTGTCCCTATACCCCATCCGGGGGATGCGGCGCCCGTTTACCTTGGTCGATAATGCCGCCAGAAAATTCGCCCGGGGGCACATTCGTACGCCGGGCGTTCGCCGTACCAGGGGGAGGTAACGCCAACCGGGAACAACAGAGGCAGATAAAGACCATGGCTGGCATGACCGAGAAAACCAGCCCCATCGTTAACCAAGCGACCCCCACCGACACCACCACCGAAGAGAGCAGCGAAAAGACCGTGCAGTTGGCCCAGGCCGCGGCCGCGGTTCAGGTCGCCTCGCCCGGACGGGGCGCGGAGGACTTCATCGCCGTGGAGGCGGGCCGGACGTATAAGCCGCCACTCCCCATATTTCCTTTGTATATCGGAAGGGCAACCGTTCTCCCATCGGTTGACGCGGAGATTGCTGGGTACCGGGCGGTTCAAGCGTCATCGGGCGTCAGGTTTCGGCTCCTGCACCAACGAGGAGAAGGAGGCTTTCGCAATGATCAAAGCGGACATGGCGCTATGGAAATTGGCACCGATTAACTTGGACCATCCCCGTTGGGAAGCCGGCGCTTACAAGGGAACAGTTATCGTCAGGGCTCCGAATGAAACCGCAGCACGTCGGGCGGCAACTGAGAAGTTTTATAAGCCGATGGTCAGGCCCGTTGGTTATCTCATAAGGCTCTCCCCCTGGAAGGATGATCCAGAGGATGCCGCG
>JACZXN010000116.1 GCA_022571575.1 Chloroflexota bacterium
GAAAACCTGGCGGCGCCAACGGAGTCGGTGGTGTGTTGCCGCCCGCTTCGCAACTCCACCCTTTGGCGGCAGTCGCTGACCCGCAGCCCGAACCGGGTGACCGTGGGCGACTGGAACGGCATGGGCCTCTCCAGCCTTGCGTCGGCCAGGGTGCGCGGTGGCGTTCGCGCCTGGGAAGTGGACCGGTTGCACCTGCGAGAATCAGACCAGACGTTGGACCTGCTGGAACAGGTGGTCCGCGCCGCCGGGGCTCGCGGCGCGGAAAAAGTTTTCCTCCGAGTACCCAGCGACGCCCAGATAGTGGATGAGGCGCGGAAAGCAGGTTTTTTCACCTACTACGAGGAGATTCATCTTACGGGGCGCGAATGGCTAACGGACGACGCAAACGTCACCGGTCATCAGGCCCAAGATTTTGGTGGATATTCAGCCGAGGACCGCGCCAAACCGGATAGCCATGCCTTGTTCCAGTTATACTGCGCGGCAACTCCCCAGCAGGTACGGGAGGGGATCGGTCTGACCTTCGACCAGTGGCGGGATTCCCAGGAGCAGCCGCGGCCGCATAGAAACGAAAAGGTCCTGAAATTCGATGGAAAGATCGTTGGCTGGCAGATGCGGGACACCTTCGGTGGCACAACCGCGGGGCAGGTGGTGGGCCATCCCGACCGCCCAGACATCATGCCCCATCTGGTTCAAATGTCTCGTGGGATACAAAATTGGCTGGTTCCAAGCTATCAGGAACATGCCGCCGTCTTGCTGGCCCGGCGGGGCCTGCACGAGGCCGGACGCTATACTATGTTGATCAAGACGGTGACGGTACCGGTGGAGAATCGCGAATTCGCCTACTTGGAGGCGTGATATTGGCAACGGTGCAGAAACAGCTTTCGGAAACCGGGCGCGAGAGGGAGCAGGAAGAACTGGACCTGGTGCTGAATGTGCTGCCTGTGAGCGTCGCGGAGGTCTTGCGGGCCCGGGACGACCTGGACCAACTGCTTGAGATCGTGCTGGACCTTGGACGGTTTCCCGAGGCCCGATTTGTCTCCGAGGAAGTCGACCTCAGCGAGAATCCCGTTACCGCCGAAGACCTGCAGAACGTGATCGAGCAGATCGGCGAGTTTGGCGATGACAACCGGGCCGGCATCGAGCGCACCCTCCACCGAATCTCGGCCATCCGCAACCGGAAAGGACAGGTTATAGGCATCACCTGCCGGGTGGGCCGGGCGGTCTTCGGAACCATCAAGATCATCGAGGACCTGGCCTTCTCTGGCAAGAATATCCTGCTCTTGGGCCGCCCCGGCGTGGGCAAGACCACCATGCTGCGGGAGATGGCCCGGGTCCTGTCTCAAGAAGCCAGGAAGCGGGTTATCATCGTCGATACCTCCAACGAGATTGCCGGTGACGGCGATGTGCCCCACCCGGCCATCGGCCGCTCCCGGCGCATGCAGGTGCGGACGCCATCGCAACAGCACAGTGTGATGATTGAGGCGGTGGAAAATCATATGCCTGAGACCATCATCATCGATGAGATGGGCACGGAGCAGGAAACGGCTGCCGCCCGGACCATCGCTGAACGCGGCGTGCAACTGATTGCCACGGCCCACGGCAACACCCTGGACAACTTGATCATGAACCCCACATTGTCGGACTTGGTGGGCGGAATTCAGACCGTGACCCTGGGAGACCAGGAAGCCCGGTATCGGGGCACCCAGAAGACCGTACTGGAGCGCAAAGCACCCCCGACCTTCGACGTTGTGGTGGAGATTCAAGGCTGGGACCGTCTGGCCGTCCATGACAATGTCGATCAAGTGGTCGACCAATGGCTGCGGGGCTACCCCATCGCGCCCGAGGTACGCTGGCTGGGCGAGGACGGCGACGTGAAACGCAGCCAGGAGCAGGTCAGGATCAGCGAGGCCAAACCTGGTTCCTGGCAGCCCGAAAGCCGGCGGCAGAGCCGGCCTGGGAGCCGGACAGCCCAAGGCCAGGTGGCAACGCCGTCATTGGCCTCAGGGACCGAGTCCCCGGATTCAAATTCCAAACAAGCTGAAGTGCGGGTGTTCCTATTTGGGGTTGGCCGTGACAAGCTCGAGGCCGCCGCCGCGGAATCCGGGACCGTGGTGCATATCGTGAATGAACTTCGGCGGGCCGACGTGGTCTTGACCACCAAGACCCACTACCGCCGGGGCTCTCAGTTGGTCCGCATCGCCGAGTCCAGCGGCACTCCGGTGTGCGTGCTCCGGAAGAACACCATGCCTCAGTTGCACGAGTTTCTAGATACGGTGATCAAGGACTGGCACAGCAGTGGCAATGGCCGGGGCCACGGTAATATGCCCGATCTGGGAAACGATGACGACGGAACTCCCTTTACCGGCCAAAACGGCTCTCCCGCCATGGAAAAAGCCATGGACGAAGCGGAAGAGGCCGCCAACCGGGTCTTGGCCGGCGAGCAGACCGTACACCTAGACCCCCAACGTTCCTATATCCGAAGGTTGCAGCACCTGTTGGGACAACGCTACAACGTGGCCTCCGTCAGCCAGGGCCGAGAGCCGGAACGGGCCGTCATGTTCTACCGGGTCTAACGACGTAGTTGGGCGTCGAGTAAGATGGCCTGTTTTATCGCATTCGAAGGCGGCGACGGGTCGGGCAAGAGCACCCAGGTCCGCTCCCTGTTGCGCCGCCTGCGCCGCCGCGGCGTCAAGGTCCTCCACACCCGCGAGCCTGGGGGCACTCCACTTGGCCAGTCCCTGCGGCGCCTGCTGAAATCGGGCGAGACCATGGCCCCCATGAGTGAGTTGATGCTCTTTGAGGCGGCGCGCGCCCAGTTGGTCCAACAGGTGATCAGGCCCTTCTTAGACCAGGGCGGGGTGGTGATCGCCGACCGTTTCACCAGCTCCACCATGGCCTACCAAGGCTACGGACGGGGATTGGACCGTGAGTTGATCGAGCGGTTGAACCGGGAAGCCACCGGAGGACTGGAGCCGGACCTGACCGTGCTGCTCGACCTGCCTGTTGAGACGGCCCTAGCCCGGAAAGGTGGGGGGAATAGCGACAAATTCGATAACGCTCCGGTCGACTTCCACCGCAAGATTCGCCGGGGCTACAGCGCTCTGGCCGCTTCAGACCCAGGGGGGTGGCTGGTGCTGGACGGTCAGCGACCTCCCGAAGAGCTGAGCCGGGAGATTTGGAGCAAAGTGCAAACGATATTGTAGTCCGCTTTGTCTGGGTATCTGGAACAAGAAGAGGCCCTCCTGTACAGGAGGGCCTCTTAGTTTGCTTCTGTTGTTAGGAAGGTTTAGTCGTCGGCCGGCGCCGGCTCGAGAGCCCCCAGCTTGGCGTCGATTACTTCGCGCATCTCCCGTACCCGCTTCAGGTCGGGGTAGATGTTGCCCTCGCCCTTCTTGTCGAAGATTCGCTCACCATTGAAGAAAACTTCCATGATGCCCTGTCCGCGGGGGGAGATAGCAATGGCAACGTCCGCGCCATAGTGCCGGAAAAATTCATTCGCCATCCACGTGGCGACAGCGTGGTGCTGTCAACTTACGCAGTAAGTGATCTCTATCTGGAACTTTCCTTCCATCTGGCTCCTCCAAGTCGACCTGAATTTGGCTAACGCAAGTTTAGCGTATTACTCGGGCAAGTCAACCCGATACCGGCGCCAACCTTACGGAATCGGGGAAAACGATCAGGAAGGGCCCAGCCGGATTTCGGCTAAACAATACGAAACCCCGACCTTCGGACCTGGTTGAGACCCTCGATGAGACCCTCTACAGGCGGGCGATGACCTCTTCCCCAAAGCGGCGGATGATTACGTCGGGCTGGGGGCCGATGGCTGTTATCAAGAGGGCGTCCACACCGGCGCCGCCGATGGTGCGCACCTTTGCCAAACACTCGCCCGGTGTCCCAACCACGGCGAACCGGCCGGCCAGGAAATCGGTCAGGCCCAGTTCGTCGCTGAGGGCCGCGTTGCGGGTCTCGCCCACCGCCTCATGCTCTGTGGGCAGATATTCCCCCTGAAGCACCATCACCGCCTCCCGCAGGTCCTCCGGGACGTTCTTGCCCTCCAGGGTGAACCGGAAGGCGTGGTGGCCCGATGCCGCCAGGGCCATCTTGATCTCATCGACGGCTTCGTCGTGATCGTCGGCGATGTTGCACTTGGCGAAGGCCCAAACTTCGGCTGAGCCTTCGGACCTGCCCGCGGCGCGCTCTCCCTCTCTGATCCTTCCGATGGTGTCGGTCAGGTCCTCCGGGGCCAGGCCGGAGTGCACGATGACGGCGTCCGCGATCCCTCCGGCCAGGGCCAGGGACTTTGGCCCCTCAGCCGACATCAAGATGGGCACCGGGCTATCGGACCACTGGACGTGGATAGACTTCCCCTTGTATTCGAAGGGTTGTCCCGAGAGTATGGTCCGCAGCGCCTGCACGTATTCGTGGAGCGCGGCCAACCTGGCGGGACGCAGGCCCAGGTTGAGAACGGCGCTGTCTCCGCTGCCGATGCCCAAGAAGGCCCGCCCGCCGGAGAGTTCGTTCAGCGTCGCGATGGCCGATGCGGCCACCGCCGGATGCCGGGTGAGGGCGTTGGTTACCGTGGGACCCAGATGCACCCGGCTGGTGGCGTTGGCGACGACGCTCAAGCTCACGTAGAGCTCCCGCCACAGGGACTGGGAGTCGGGGATGCCGATGTAGTCGAAGCCCAGGTCCTCGGCCAGCTTGGCGCTGACGGCCAGATCCTTCAAGTCGTGGGGAACGATGGCAACTCCGAATCTCATGCGCTCTCCCCGGATAAGGCCTGGCCAACGGGGGCGGCGGTTGTCGCCGCGCTCGCGGCCAGACGGTTCAGATAC
Organism: Chloroflexota bacterium; assembly: GCA_022571575.1. The sequence continues at coordinate 4,836 of JACZXN010000116.1, forward strand.
CGCGCCTGCCTCAGGTTTGTGAAAGTGTAGATGACGATACACAGACCCAGCAATGCCTCGGGCACCTCCGAGCCCCGGGGGCCGGAGTTGAAGTGGTCCATGAACAGCCTGGGGATATTGGCGGTCTGCCAGAGGTCGCCGGTGCGCCAGACCATGATCAAAAGCAGCGCCGGGGCCAACGTCAATGACGGCAGGACCAGTCTCATCCGGTCGCTCAATCCCCGGAGGTTGGCGGTGAAGCGCCACAGTCCTCCGGTCAGGCCAAGGACGCTGCCCCAGAAGAGGGCTTCGAAGATGACGTTGTTGGCGAAGTTCACGTTATGGATGGTGGTCTCTTCTTGGAAATTTATGTCTTTCAGGGCAGAAGGCGTGCCCCAGCCCACCAGCCGCTGGCCCCAACTGATCTCTTCCATCGCGCCCAAGAACAGGCCCACCGCCAGAACCAGGTAGAAATATCTCACCGCCCGGTGTCTGGTGATTCGCAGCGACCAGGCCGCCGCGCCGGCGGCCGCTGCTCCGGCCAGGTAGGCGCCCACCGACCACCACTCGCTGAGGCCGTCTTCGCTCTCCAGCCACCCGACCTCAAGGTAGGTCCGCAGGGACCAATGGGCCACCACGGCGAAGACCAACACCCCGAACAGTCCCAGGAAGAAGACGAGTCCGTGGCGGTCTGGGGACAGCGTATCGTCGTTTCCCCCTGAGACGATGGGCCGTAGGGTCCGCGTCAACTTTGAGCGCAGGGTCCCGTTGCCCAGGGGCAGCGTGATGGCCGCCACCGTGAGTCCGGCCCAACCCCAGGCGTCGATGCCGTCCCTCACGGCGTCCGCGGTCGCCGGCGAAAGCACGTTGGGACCGGAATGGGATATCTCCACCAGCCACTCCACCGCCGAGAACACCGCCCCGTCGAAGGCCAGCAGAAGTAAGCCCAGGACCAAGCCGAACGATCCCATGGCCGTCCACAGGGCGGACGCGCCGTAGATGGACGGTGGCTGAGATTGGGGGTGGTTGGCGGCCATGGTTAACCAGGCGGCGGGGCTATTGGAAAACCTTGCGGGGCCCCACCGTTTTGATGTAGCCCTCGAAGTTGCGCCGGGTCTCCGGGATGGAATCGCCGCCGAACTTCTCCATGAAGGCGTCGGCCAAGACCAGGGCCACCATGGCTTCGCCGACCACGCAGGCCGGGGGCGCCTGGCAGACGTCGGAGCGCTCGAAATGGGCCAGGACCTCTTCGCCGGTGTCCAGGTCAACGGAGGGCAGGGGCGTGACCATGGTGGCGATGGGTTTGACGA
>JACZXN010000117.1 GCA_022571575.1 Chloroflexota bacterium
GCCAGGGCCTCTCCGCCGCCACTTCCCAGAAAGACCGCTCCAAACGCTCACCCTGGGTGTAAGCTCAGTCACCAACGGCAAAAAAATCCCTTCCCCTGCACGCGGGAGAGGGTTAAGTCCCACGACTCATCGGGGAGACTTCCTAAATAATCGGAGATGGGGGCAACTCTCCGCCTAAGCCAAACCACGGGAGAACCACAATGCTAACCACAAGACTCTGCTCTCTACTTGGCATAGACTTCCCCATCATCAACGCCCCAATGGCCGGGACCGCCACGGCCGATCTGGCCACCGCAGTCTCAAAGGCCGGCGCATTTGGGATGATCGGCGCGGGTTCAGATCCGGACCCAACGTGGCTACTAGAACAGGTCCAGGCCGTCAGGGAGAAGACCTCACAGCCCTTCGGCGTGGGTTTTTCCTCGGCGTTTCCTGGGCTGGAAAAGGCTATAGAGGCGGCCCTGGATGCCCAGGTCGCCGCCATCGGTCATTCGTTCATCGATCCGACGCCGTTGATCAAACAAGCCAAAGGAAGCGGCGTAAAGATCTTCGCCCAAGTGCAGACAATGGCCAATGCCAGAAACGCGGTAAATGCCGGGGCCGACGTCATCATTGCCCAGGGGAGCGAGGCCGGCGGGCATACGAGCCACCTGGGTACCCTTTCTTTCGTTCGCGCGGTGGTTAAGATTGCCAGGGACATACCCGTGGTTGCCGCCGGAGGAATCGCAGATGGCGCGGGTCTCGCCGCCGCCCTGATGCTGGGGGCCGAGGGCGCCTGGATCGGTACCCGGTTCGTCGCGAGCCTGGAATGGGCCGGACCGGAGTGGGCCAAGGGCCAGGTGGTCCTCGCCGATGTGGACGATACGATACTGACCAAAGTCTATGACCTGGTATCGGATGCCCCATACGCCCTAGATGTGATAGGCGACCGTGTCATCAGCAACTCCTTCACCGATAGATGGCACGGACGGGAGGCTGAAATGATGACCCGGCAAAGCGAGCTGCGAGAGGACATCGCCGCCGCCACCGCCGCCGGTGACGCCACGACCGCTCCGGTCCGCGCCGGTAGCGCATCCGGACTCATACGCTCCATAGAGCCGGCGTCCTACATCCTGCGGGAGATCGTTTCACAGGCGGAAGACATACTCAGGCACCGCCCCCAGAAACTTCTGGGGGGCTAGGACCATTCGCCAAAGACAGATAATCCCTTCCCCCGCGGCGGGGGAAGGTTAGGATGGGGGCAGCCCCCCCAAGTAGTCCGCCAGGTCCTGGACGCGGTCGAACCGCCCCACCGTCTTGAGAAACTCCTCCAAAGATTCAGTCCCGGCGTTCAGTTCCTCCAGTTGGTCCCCGATGGGGCTGACCGAGGCGGCGCCGGTGGCGTAGGAGCCGTGGAAGGCGAAGAAGGCCTGGTTGATCTTGCGGACGAAGTAGCCGTTGTCATCCATGAATTGCCGGCGGTCCTCCATGTAGGACTCGGCCTCCTCGATCTTCCCCTCGGCCAACAGTCCTTCGGCCATCAACCTGGTCTCCCGCATCTCGGCGTTGAAGTCAAAACCGTCTGGGTCCAGCTCGCTGTCGGACGGTTCGCGGTCGAACACCTCACCGGTCATGGCGGTGAAGGCACGGTCTCCGATGATCCTCCCGCCGATGGTGGCCGCCGTCTCGTTCAGGGTGGTCATATCGGCGTTGTCCCAGAAGTGCTGGCCCAGGGGCTGGAAGAAGAACCAGTGGTGCAGCCACTCGTGGGCCGTGGTCACCAGGGCGTCGTGGAGGGTGCCCGACGCCGATACCACGCTGGGATAGGTGGCCACCCCGCCGGTGCTCACAATCAGCGCCGACATCCCGTCTTCCCGGAATATCAGGTCTTCCAGCCGCTCCCGTTCCGGGTCTGGTATGCCGGGTTTAAGCAGCGTGGAATCGACCTGGACGATACGGTCCCGTGGGGAGATTATCAACACACCGGGGGACCTGGCGTAAACCGTGTCCACGGGGGGGAAGATGAGACCGATGCGGGAGGAGAGCCCTTCCTGGGCCAGGACCGCGCTGATCTCCGACTCCATCGTCTCTTCCACGGCGGGCTGCATCCCGCTCCGCCGTTGCCGCAGCTCCTTGATCCGCTGCGTCAGGGACTGGGAACCGCTCCCGGCCGGCAACTCCCGCTCCAGTTCCCTGATCCGCGCTCCAAGATCGAAGAATTCCTGGGCCTGGGCGAAACGCTCTTCCCGGGGCGGTTCCGAGTTCCAGGGAAGGATGTCCTGGAACTTGTTCACCCACTTGTCCATGAAGTGGTCCACTTCCCAGCGCAGCAGGCTGTACTTGTGGGGCGCCACCGCGATTTCGCTGGCCGAGCGGTTGTCACCGCCTTGAACCGCGCCGAGCAGCACCAACGTGGCGACGGAGAGCATGAGAAGCCGTTTCGCTATCTTGAACACAGGTTCTTTCAAAACCCGGCTGTGCCGGCGGCGCTTAGGCCAGCACCCGGTAGCCGTAGCTGGACTCCAACAGATCGCCTTCTTTGAAGCGGCTGAACCGGAGCGGCGAGATGTCCACGCTGCGGAAAGCACCCTCAACGATGAGTTCGGCCATGGTGACCCCGATCATGGGCGCGAGCTTGAAGCCGTGGCCGCTGAACCCGATGGCGCAGTACAGACCCTCCACTCCCGGCACCGCGTCCAGGATGGGGTGCCAATCGGGCGTCACGGTGAACAACCCGGACCAGCCGCCCCGGAAATAGGCGTCGGACATGGCCGGTATCCTCCGTGTCAGGCAGCCCAGGGCGTCGGCCATCACGTCCATGTCCACACCCTGATTGTAGGTCTCCAGGTCCACTTCCTCCTCGTCGCCGAAACCCATCATGGTCAGCGCGCTGCCGTCGGGCCGAAACGAGAAAGACTGGGCGATGTCGCCCACCGTGGGGTGCAGGGGCAGCTTATCCACCGGACGGGTGAGGGAGGCGATCTGATGACGCACTGGGACCAAGGGCACGTCCACGCCCATCTTGCCCAGCACCATCTTGGACCATGGGCCCGCCGCCACCACCGCCACCGGTGTCTCCACCCGGCCCTCGGCGGTGACCACGGCCCTGACCCGCCCGCCCGAGACCTCGATCTCCGTGGCCGGGTTACGGAGCACGATCTCGGCCCCCATCTCCCTGGCCCGCGTTCCGTATGAGGTGGTGACCATGTAGGGGTCGGCGTAACCCGATTGGGGCTCCCAGGCCATGGCCTCGTTTTCGCTCACCGACACCATGGGGGCTATGTCCCGCAGGTCGCCGGCGGTTACCTGCATCGTGTCGATCCCCAGTCCGTGCAGCATGGCCACGTTCCGCACCAGTCCCCCGCGGTCTTCATCTTTCACCACCACCAGGTAACCGGTCTCGACAAAGCCCGATTCGCCACCCACTTTCTCATTGAAATGCTTGAAGATACTCAGGCTTTCCCAGGCCATCTTGGCGGTCACCGGGTTTGAGTAATGCATCCTGCAGATGGCCTGCGAACGCCCGGTGGAACCCGATCCCAGCACATCTTTCTCCAGCAGCAGGGTGTCGGTCACGCCCAGACGGCCCAGGTTGAACAGGATGCTGGTCCCGACCACGCCGCCGCCGATCATTACTACGTCAGCCGTCGCTTTCATGGCTCTTCTGTCTCCGGGATGCTCTATCTCGCCCCTGTCCGGCCGCCTTCTAACCGCCCCCTGGCTTTCATGACTATACAGGCATCGCAGTAGTTATGAAAACACCGGTTAACCGCTCCTATCGAAACCCTTGATCAAGCCCGGTCACCGCCTTCCCTTCGCGCCTGTTGACAGTTGACGACCGCGGGCGTAGACTCGACTGCAATGCTAAAGGTGAACGGCAACCCTTGCGCCTCCTGTTGTACCTGTACCTGTGACATAGGGACCAGGTAACCTTCTGCGTTAAATAAAACACCACTAGGAACCCTTGAGCCCACCAATGTGATTGAGATTGGTGGGTTTTTTATTTGCCCAATCTTGGAGGATATGTTGACCAGCCACACCTCGACCGGACAGGCGAAGACCCAGGAAACCATCTACGAAGAGAGCTTGGAGTTGTCCAAGAATTCTCAGAGCATCATCCCCTTCATGGACGATGAGATCGTGCGGCTCGAGGAGGAGTCGGCGAAGTTCGTGGCCGGCGAGCAAGAAAATGCGGAGTTCACGCCCTTCCGCTTGAAGCAGGGGGTCTACGGCCAGCGCCAATCCGACGTGCAGATGATCCGTGTCAAAGTTCCGGGCGGCATCGTTACCACGGAGGCCATGGAGGCCCTGGGCGAGTTCACCGAGAAGTACGCCCCCCTGGGCAAGGGCCACATCACCACCAGGGAGAACTTTCAGTTTCACCACATCCCCCTGGCGCAGTGCCCGGACGGTTTGCGGCTACTGGGCGCAGCCGGTCTGAGCACCCGCGAGGCCTGCGGCAACGTGGTCCGGAACGTGGTGGGCGCCCCCACCGCCGGGGTCTGCACCGCCGAGGTCTTCGACCCCACGCCCTATCTGGCCGCGTTTGTCCGCTTCGCGGTCCGCCATCCCCTGACCCAAGCCTTCCCCCGAAAGTTCAAGACCGCCTTCACCGGATGCGACGACCACGACCACGTCGCCGCCGCCATTCAGGACCTGACCTTCGTGTCGCAGATACGGGTGGAGAACGGCGTTGAGCAGCGCGGCTTCAAGGTATTCGTCGGCGGCGGCACGTCCATCATGCCCCGCCTGGCCAAACCTTTGTATGACTTCCTGCCTGAAGAAGACTTCCTCCGGCTGACCCTGGCCATATTCACGGTATTCAACAACGCCGACATGCTGCGCAAGAACCGCATGATGGCCCGCCTAAAGGTCCTGATCGACAAGATCGGCCTGGACGAATTCAAATCGCAGGTTGAAACCGAACTGGAGAATATCGGAGCCATCGACCCCAAGCCCTGGATGAACGTTGAAGAGATCATGCGGGAGGACCCGCCCGCGCTGGTGGCGTTGGGCGCCAACGGTCACAACAGCGATGGCGGCGACTTCGCCGAGTGGCGCGGCACCAACGTTGAAGCCCAGAAACAGGAGGGCTACTTCGTCGTACACGTGAAGCCCGACCGCGGAAATATCACGGCGACCCAGTTCCGCGGCCTGGCCGGCATCATGCGCAAATACACCGGCGGCAGGGCCCGCATCAGCCAGGAGCAGAACTTGGCGCTGCGGTTCGTGCCGGAGCACATGCTCCATGACGTGTGGGAAGAGCTGACGGATATCGGCCTGGCGGAAGCCAACGCCCATTCCATCACCAACGTGGTTTCGTGCCCCGGCACCGATAGCTGCAAACTGGGAATCACCTCCTCCATGGGGCTGGCCGGCGCCCTGAAAGAGGAGATGGAAAGCTGGAACGGCCTGCTCCAAGACCAGGGCGTCAACGACATACGCGTCAAGATGAGCGGCTGCCCCAACGGTTGCGGCCTGCATCACATCGCCAACATCGGATTCCACGGCGCGGCCGTGAAAGGGCCCGACGGTCAGCAGGTCCCCGCCTACGAGATGTTCCTGGGCGGGAACTACGGCGGCGGCAAGGTGGAGGACTCCCGCATCGGGACCCGGATCCCCAAGGTCAAGATTCCGGCCAAGTCGGTGCCCAAAGTGCTGAAAGAGGTGGTCTCCTACTACAAAGAGAACCGCTCCGACGGCGAGGGCTTCAACCAGTTCCTTGACCGGGTTGGCGTTGAAGAATTGACCGCGGTTGCCGCCAGGGCCCAGGCCGCGGTCGCCGATGCAACTCCCGGCTCGGACCTGTACGTGGACTGGGAACGCTCCAACCTTTACAAGCTGGAACGGGGCGAGGGCGAGTGCTCCGTCTAGAGCGTCACTGATTTGGCAGCTTCCCTGGCAGGTAAAACCGTGGCTTACGTCGAGGCCCGCATGCTCTCTGAGATGGGGGCCTTGATCGAGCGTCATGGCGGGATTCCCTACCCGGCCCCGGTGTTGCAGGAAGTTCACCTGGGCGACACCCCTGAGGTGATAAAGTTGGTGGACGACATCTGCGCCGGCGTGGTGCAGGTGATGGTCTTTCAGACCGGCGTGGGCACCAAGGCGCTCTTCGACAGCGCGGCGTCCCAGGGTAGAGGGCCG
>JACZXN010000118.1 GCA_022571575.1 Chloroflexota bacterium
TGGGCCATTGGGCCGGTTTGGAGCCGTATCGGTTGCCTGCTCACCCGGCTGGGTCAATTCGAAGGGAGGGCACAGGGCACAGGACAGGGTTGACGGGTAGTAGTGCTCCCGGCAGAGGGGTGTCACACCGCATTTGGTGCAGTTGAGCGCCGCCTCCTTGGCCACCGCCACCCCGCAGGCCCGGCAGTAAGGGATGTAATCTCCGGTTAGTACCTGGGAATCGCCCTCAGGCTGCACGGGGCTGCCGCATCGGCCGCAGGCCGTGGCGCCGGGCGTAACTGCCGCTCCGCAGTTGCCACAGAACTGGGATCCTGAGAATTCGTTGGGGTCTCTTTCCGCCATCGGCCGTCCTACGTCGAGATAGTCACGAGGCTGCCGGCGTTACCCGACGCAGGGCCTCGCTAATAGACTACTACGAATCCGGTACTTCGGATGCATTCACGCCTGCCTATCTCTGACCGGCTGCTGATTGGCTCTCTCAGTGGAATCGCGAGTTTGAGAGTGGTTGTACCGCCTGATTCGGGTGTGCTAATCTGAGGTTCCAGGGAGCTTTAATAAAAGCCGGAGATGCCGGAGATGCCCGAAAAAGTAGTCGTCGCCATGAGCGGAGGGGTGGACTCCTCCGTTGCCGCCCTGCTGTTGCAACAGCAGGGCTACGACGTCGTGGGCGTCACCATGAAGCTCTACAACCTGGACGGCGAGAACCTACCCGCCAACTACCAAGGGTGCTGCACGCTGGACGACGTGGAAGACGCCCGCGCCGTTTGCCGGCGGCTTGGCGTGCCCCACTACGTATTGAACACCCAGCGGGAATTCCAGTCCCAGGTGGTGGACTACTTCACCTCCGAGTACCAACTGGGCCGCACGCCCCATCCCTGCATCGCCTGCAACGACAAGATCAAGTTCAGCCACCTGATGGAACGGGCCGCGGTCTTGGAAGCCGATTACGTCGCCACCGGACATTACGCCCGGATCGAGCGCCGTCCGGACGGCATCGTTTTGAAGAAGGCTGTTGACGCCTCCAAGGACCAGTCCTACGTGCTCTTTGGCATGGGGCAGGACCAGTTGGCCCACACCCTGATGCCCGTGGGCGCCTACCCCAAGAGTGAGATTCGGCAGATGGCCGAGGACGCCGGTCTGTTGAACGCCGCCAAGCCCGACAGCCAGGACATCTGTTTCATCCCGTCGGGGGACTACAGATCGTTCCTCAAACAGCGGGTGACCACGGTCCCTGGAGACATCGTCGAACTTGACGGGACGGTCGTGGGCCGGCATGAGGGCATCGAGTATTTCACCATCGGGCAGCGGCGCGGCCTGGGAATCTCCGGGGGGGAGCCCCGGTTCGTGATCCGGCTGGAGCCCGGGTCCCGCCGGGTGGTTATCGGGCCGGAAGAAGCCCTCTTGCGGGACGAGATGCGGGTCTCCGGCGTTAACTATCCGCTGGGAAACCCGCCCCAGGGCCCGGTGGAAGTCAACGTCAAGATCCGTTACAAGTCGGACGAGGCCGCGGCGGTGCTGCACCCCTGCGGCGATGGCGCGATTCTCCGGTTTGTCCGGCCTCAGCGGTCGGTAACGCCGGGCCAGGCTGCGGTATTCTATCAAGGCGATGTGCTGTTGGGCGGTGGGACCATCGAGCCAGGCCCTGTGCCTGGCATCAGTCCGGAAGTTCCAGAGAGCCAGCCCACAGCCGCCCGCTGATATCCTGCGAGGAGGCCGATGCCGGACCTATCCCTGGAATCGGGGGCTCACCAGCGCGGCATCCGGTTCGTCGCCGGCGTCGATGAGGCGGGACGGGGTCCCTTGGCCGGGCCGGTGGTCGCGGCGGCGGTGATATTCCCTCCGGACCTGACCGGCTCCGAGCCCTGGCTCCAGGCTCTGGACGATTCAAAGAAACTATCCCAGGCCCGGCGGGAACGCGCCGTCGATGTTGTCCACCAGCACGCGCTGGCCGTTGGCGTGGGAATGGTCGGCCCGGAGGACATCGACGCCATGGGCATCGGCCGGGCCGCCCTGATGGCCATGCTCCGGGCCGTGGGGCAGCTTCCCCTGACGCCGGGGCACCTGCTTCTGGACTTCATCCACGTCCGGGAGTGTCCCTATACCTACGACACCATCGTCAGGGGGGACAGCCGCAGTTATTCCATCGCCGCCGCCTCCAACGTGGCCAAGGTCACCCGCGACCGGCTGATGGTGGAGGCCGAGGAAGCCTATCCCGGCTACGCCTTCGCCAGGCACAAGGGTTATCCCACCAAGGCCCACGTTGAACGGCTGCGTGAGCTTGGCCCCTGCCCCATCCACCGGCGGTCCTTTGCCCCGGTGGCCCAGGCCGGTATGAAATTCTCCGGCGGCCTTTGAGCTTGTCCACGCCCAGGGGCCGTTTGGGCTTGTGGGGAGAGGGGCATGCCCGGCGGTATCTGGAAAGCAGGGGCTACACGGTGTCGGCCACCAACTACCGCTGCCGTTGGGGCGAGGTGGATATCGTGGCCCGGCAGGGACCGGACCTGGTGTTCGTGGAGGTCCGTACCCGCCGGGGCGCCGCCTTCGGCACGCCCGAAGAATCGGTGACCGCCGCCAAGTCCCGGCGCCTGATCGCCACGGCGCAAGACTACCTTCAGAGACATGGCCTGGAGCAGTCTCAGTGGCGCATAGATCTGGTCAGCATCCACCTGGATGTGTCCGGCAAACTGCTGGAGATCAATCACCTGGAGAATGCGGTGGAGACGTGAGAGGAGTTCGGACTCAGGCGGGCTGCGGTCCGCGCCGGAGCCGCGAACTGTCCCGATTGAAAGAAATACGGGGGTAAAAGAAAGACGGTGGCGCCGACCCAAACGCCACCGTCCAACACAGAAGGATGCCCTTGGTTACGCATCGGCGCAACCGGACTCAAGAAAGGCGGACAGCCTCTCCAATGAGCTTGCCGGCCCGGCGTTGCAGATCGAAGGCGGTTCCCGCCAGGCATTGATACGATGCGGCCAGTCCGGTCTCGGGAAGCTCTATGACCCTTTTCGAGCAATATTCCAGCTGTTTCATGATTTGGGTCAGGATTTCAGCGGCGGTGGACGAGGGATCGCCACTGGTATCCGGTCCAATGATTCCAGCCAGGCGCTCACTGACCTCCTTGAACGTCGCCAATGCCGCCCGGCAATCTTCGAGAAACAGGTCGAAGATCTCGGACCGCGTAGCGCCGGTTTTGGATCCCAGCAACTGGGTCTGAAGTTCCGTGCTTTCAATCGCCTCGGTGATCCCTCGCAGACGGGCCTGGTGGCGCTGGAGCGGTGAGCATCCTGCGGTCCCGTCTACTTCGGGCGGGACCGACGAATACCTGGCAATCTCGGCAACCATCTCGTAGATATCGGCCGACGTTCGGGTTATCTCAAGAGCCAGGGGCATTATCTCGGAGGCCGGGAAGAGATCTTCCCGGCGCCCCTCGATATTTGCGCCGGCGCCGCTGGAGAGAGCGGACGAGGGGGTAAACCCCCGCGGCGCTTGGTGTTCATGTTGGTGACCGTCGCCGTTCGATTCCATCTGGAAACCTCCACTGGGATAAGGTGCGCCCAGCCGAAAATTTCTTTGGTTGGTCACGCGGCCACCTGGACCTTGGATTCGGTCCCGTTGGAGGTGAATGACGAGACGGCGTCTTGCAGTTCTTGGACCATGGAGTCCAGCGACACCGACGCCGTGACCACCTGCTCGACCTGGGCGGCCATCTCCTCCGATGAAGCGGACATCTCCTGGATGGAGCTGCTGCTTTGTTCGATCACCGCGGTGATGGCGTTGATGGCATCGGTGACCTCGGCGCTGTTGGCCGCCATCTGCTCCGTTGCCGCCGAGTTCTGTTCCACCACGGTGCTCACGCCTTCGATGGTCTTGACCATCTCGTCGCTGGAGGCGCTCACTTGTTCCGACGCCGCGGAGATCTGGGTGATCTGGTCGGCGACGCTCCCAACGGAATCCAGGATCGCCGTGAGGGCCTCCCCGGCCTCTTCGGCAAGCTTGGTGCCCTCTTCCACTTCCTTGGAGCCTTGTTCCGTGGCCTTGACGGATTCATCGACGCCCTTCTGCACGGCGTCAATCAGAACGCCGATCTCCTTGGTGGCGTTGGTGACCCGCTCGGCCAGTTTCCTTACTTCGTCGGCCACAACCGCGAATCCGCGGCCTTGCTCACCGGCCCTGGCCGCCTCAATGGCGGCGTTCAGCGCCAGCAGGTTGGTCTGGGCTGCTATGTCGTCAATGACCGTGACGATCTTTCCGATCTCGGCCGACTGTTCGCCCAGGCCCGAGATAGTTGTCGAGGCGGCATCCACCGCCGTTTTGATCCGGCCCATTCCTTCGATGGTTTTCGCGACCATCTGTTGCCCGGACACAGCGGCTTCCCGGGCTTGCTCCGACCCCACCGCCGCCTCTTGGGCGCTCGTGGAGACTTGGGAAGAGGCGCCCGAAACCTGGGTCACGATGTTCTGGGCCTGTTCCACCGCCCCAGCCTGCTCCTGGCTGCCCTGGGCGACCTGCTCGATGGCACGGCTGAGCTGGCTCACTCCGGAGGTGACCTCCTGGGAGCGTTTCAGCTGTTCATCAGCCCCCTGCGCCACCTCTTGACTGGTGGTCGCGATGCCCTGGACCGCCTTGCCCGTCTCGTCCGCGGTGGTGGCCAGTTGTTTGGCGGCATCCGCCAGGTTATTGGCGGTCCCGCCGATCTGGGTCGCCACCCGGTCCATCATCTCCTGTAGTTGATCGGTCAGCCGGCCAACGTAGGTGTCCAAGACGAGGGCCTGGTCGAAGTTGAGCAGCTTGTTGATGGCGGCAACCGCCTTTTCGCCGGTTTCCGGGTCATCTTCGAAATGGCTGCGTACCTTCGGATATAACATGGCGTAATAAAACTGATAGGACGCGATGTACCATTGCGGCTGAATGTTGATCCTCGCGTGAAGGGCGCCGATGATCACCCGTGAGGCCACGTAGCCGCTGTTCGGATAGCCGTTGAATAATGCCATGGCGTAGCCGGCCTGAGCTACTTCCAGCACTTGTTGGCTTGAGTTGTTGGCCCGGATCGTGGCGGTAAAGTCGGGGTTCATGAACTGGTAGTCGTAGAACTCCTTCGCAAACTCGGGGATAGCTTGCTGTGCCCACGACCGCATGGACTGAAGTAGCTGAGCATCGGACTCGGTGAATTGGAGGAATTCGAGCCGTTTCCGTATCTCGCCGTCGGTAATCTGATCGTTTGCCATTGTGGGTTTCACCTCGTTAATAGTAAAAAATAGTCCAAATTCGGGGCTGGTTGCGTCTGGAATCACGGGGTCCAGCCCGAGGCTGCCGATAATGTTGGTTCGCCGTCGCCGGGCCGATCGGTTTGGAGTTCTGCCCACCGGTATCACCGGTGTTGGCAGTCCTTGTTCAATTGACAGTGATTGTGATCATGGTCTCTGTGCGACAGTTAACGGTGCCAATGTATGTACGGAAGCGTGTGTTCGCGATTCAGATTGCTTGATCGGTTTCACCTGTTCATTGCAGGGTGATGCAGTCGCCACCAATCTCTTATTACCAGATCCTGCGTCGATGACGGTCTGTTCCAGCGATAGCGATTGCGAGGCGGGGCTCCAATGCCTGACTACGTCGAGCCAATGTGCTTTCACATGAACCAGTACTGCAGGAATGTGCATTGCGGACGTTGTTGGTCACGGATCTGCGATCGCAGGTGCTGCCTGCAGCACGAATGCAGATTGCCGTAGCAACTTCTGTGATGCCAGCTCGAACGTTTGCATCGATATCTGCGGTAGCAGCGACGATTGCTCAGACGGGCTCAGTTGCAAAATGATCGACGTGGTGGAGACGCGCACCAATACTCTCGGTTTCAGGGAAGCAACAGCAGCCAGGGTATGTGTACTATCCGAGAGTACTTCAACAGTACTGAAGCGGAAATGATTTTGAACGACTAGCGTTGCCCGGCGATGTCCTTCAACGTGCGCTGATCGGCCTTGATAGAGAAACGCAAGTACGGACCCTGCGCTGTGTAGCGCGCCTGGGCGAAGTCGCTATCGTGGAAGCCCACGACGTTGTAACCCAGTGTCAGCCACATGTTCTCTCGCAGGTTGTAGCCAACATCGATGC
>JACZXN010000119.1 GCA_022571575.1 Chloroflexota bacterium
TATCTCGTCCATGTACCTTTGATACTGGCGTATGTGGGTGCGGGAAGGCACCAGGAAGGCCAGGAACTTGACCTTGCCTTTAAGCTCGGGATAGCGCGTGAGCATCAGCTCGTAAGCCCGGAAGCCGCGGACGATGTTCTTGTTGGGCTCGGCGCGGTCGATGCGGACGATGGTGAATTCTCCGGTGTCCGCCGACAGTTTCGCCTCATAGTCCAGGGCGCGGGGGGAGTTGGCGATGCGCTGTACTTCTTCCACGTTGATGGAGATGGGGTAGACCTTGACCGATGTGGTGTGGCCGCCGCGTTCCACGGTGTGGTTGTTCCGGTCTATGGTCACTTCCGGGACGAACTCTTCCACCGTGTCCAGGAAGCAGCGGACATCGCCGATGGTCTGGAAGCCCAGCAGGTCGGTGGCGCAGAGCGACTCACAGATGCGACGGGTGATGTAGTTGGGAATCATGTGCCAGTACTGGGGGGTGGGCCAGGGTATGTGGACGAAATGCTGGATGATGGCCTCCGGCACTCCTTGGCGCACGAACTCGGGCATCAGGTACAGATGATAGTCGTGGCCGATGACTATGGGGGCCTGCTCCAGGGCGCGGGCCTCTTCGATCACCGCGTTGGCGAAGGCCTGGTTCACCGGTATGTAGCCGGTTTCCCAGGCGTCATGCACGGCGGCGTCCACGTTGGGGTTGTAGGGCGGGTTCCACATGTAGTGTTGCAGGAACCAGAGCAACGGGTTGCAGAGGATGTTGTAGTACTTGTGGTAAACGCGCCGGGGGGTCACCACGTAGCGCAGGTTGATCTTGTGTCCGGGGAGGGGGGATTTCAGGTGGGGGCCCTGACCGTTGTTGGAGACGATCCGGTCGCCTTCGCCCATGGCGCTGGCCACCCAGGTGAACTCGAATTTCTGGGCCAGTGAACTGAAGGCGGTAACCACGCTGCCGCTGCCGCGGCGGGCTTCCGGGCGGCCCTCGCTGGACATCTGGTGCTCAACCGGACCGCGGTTGCTCACCAGGATGAGGGGCCGCTGCGAAAAAACGGCTGCGCAAAGCTCGTCGAGTTTTGCCGCATCAGCCATGCTGCGTTCCTGTCAGGACCCTTTTTAGCATCCCGTCACCCAAGTCAGGGTCAAATCGAGCCGGTGCTGATTTGTTCTGAATAGCCTTTTGCTTTAGATAAATCCTCCGGCAAACGGCCGGAAGTGAGCAAATTAGTAATATATTCTGCCAGGAAGTGCAGGCAAGTCGACACTATCACCGGCAGATTCCCATTGTCAAGATAGGACCCCGACCCCGATCTTCAGCCTTGCACCGTCCGTCCGTCCGCCAGGCCGGCAAGCTTGGCGATGGCCGGCACCACCTCGGCCAGTCCGGACACCGTGGCGTCTGGTTCGGTCTCCGGGTCGTTGGGGTCATCCCGTTCGTAGAACCCGGTGATCCAGACCGTTTTCAGTCCGCACCGCTTGGCCCCCACCACGTCGTTCAACACATGGTCGCCCACATGGATCGTCTGCTCCGGGGTCGCCCCCAACAGCCGCAGGGTCATCATGAATATCTCGCTGGAGGGTTTGGCCAGCTTCACCTCGTCGGAGAAGACCAGGGTATGAAAGTAGCTCAGCATCCCCCGCTCTTTCATGTAGGAGCGGAAGGTGAACCCCGGGGTCATCCCGGTATTGGAGATGAGCCCCATCCTCAGGCCCATGTCCTTGACCCCTTGGAGGACATGTACCGCGTCCACGTGGGCCGGTGGCGGGTGAATCAAGAAGGAATCCGAATAGCTCCGGGCGATCTCATCCATGACGCCGCGGTCCAGGCGGCCGGCCAGGCCGGGATCGATGTTGTTGACGAAGATGCGCACCTGCTCCCGGAAATCCACGTCCAGGCCGCCGTCCCGTATGTCGCGGCATCGCTGGAAGCAAGACTGATAGGCTTCGCGGATATGCTCCAGGTCATAGTCCTCGCCGTAGCCGGCCAGGGCTGACTGGGCGCCCTCGAGCCGGACCAGGGCGCGGGCCTGTCCCAGGTCCCGGTCGTCCAGCAACAGGGTCTGCCAGAGGTCGAAGGTTACGGTGGTGATCTCCGCCAACGTTGCAGACCCTCCAAGTACGCCGGTCTTGTTGACACCAAATCTGGGCCGCATCTCGATTCTACACGAAATCAGGCGCATCTTTAGCCGAATGACCAAGCGAAGATGGCACAATGCCCGGGTGGGTGGTGATCCCGGCATCGACCGGGCAGCGGCGGGCCGCCTAGATGGGCGGGCGGCGGGTATGCCAGTCGGTGGCCTGTTCGTAGGCGTGGGCGGCGCGCAACACGGTCAATTCGTCGAAGGGCCTGCCCGCCAGTTGCAGGCCGATGGGCAGTCCGGTGTCGGAGAAACCGCAGGGCACCGATATGGCGGGGAAGCCGTTGATGTTGTAGGGCCTGGTGTACTGGGTCAGAGCGCCCACGACGCCGATCTCTTGTTCCCCGGCCATCACCCTGGCGGCCAGTAGCTCCGGGGCGGTCACGGGCTCGGTGGGTCCGGCCAGCAGGTCCACGTCGTCCAGAAGCCGCCGGCTCTCCTGGTCCAGGAGGGCGCGGGCCTGCTGGGCCCGCAGGTAATCGGCGGCGCTGATGAACAGCCCCGCCTCCAGCCGCTGGCGCACCGGCTCGTATAGTTGGTGGCCGTCTTTTTCCAGCAGGTCCCGGTGATAGGCGCTGGCCTCGGCCATGAGCACGGTGCTGGATATGGCCTGGGACTGATTGAACATGGGGAATGAGACTTCTTTCACCTCCGCTCCCATGCTCTCCAATAGACTGATGGCGTCCTCCACGGCCTTCCGCACCTGGGGGTCAAGGGGGGCCTCGAAGTACTCTTTGGGTATGCCGATGCGCAGGCCCCGGACATCGCCGGTCAGGGCGGACGTGTAGTCGGGGATGTCAACCTTGGCCGACGCCACGTCCTTGGGGTCGTGGCCGGCGATGACGTTCATGGTGATCGCGGCGTCTTCCACGGTGCGCACCATGGGGCCGGGGTGGTCCAGCGACCAGGACAGCGCCGTCAGGCCGTGGCGGCTGACCAGCCCGTAGGTGGGCTTCAGGCCGACGATGCCGCAAAGGGCGGCGGGGATCCGGATGGACCCGCCGGTGTCGCTGCCGGTGGTGATGGTGCATTGGCCTGCCGCGGTGGCGGAACCGGAGCCGCCGCTGGAGCCGCCGGTGACCCGGTCCGGGTTCCAGGGGTTGTGCATGTGGCCGTAGTCGGGGTTTTCCCCCGTTGGCCCGTAGGCAAACTGGTGCATGTTCAGCTTGCCCAGAAGGATCGCCCCCGCCTGGTGGAACCTGGCCGCCACGGTGCAATCCTCGGCTGGGATGAAGGTGTCGAAGATCTTGGAGCCTGAGGTTGTGCGCACCCCGCCGGTGTTGTACAGGTCTTTCAGCCCCACGGGTATACCGTGGAGGGGGCCCTTGTACCTCCCGGCCTGGATGTCCTTCTCGGCCTGGCGGGCGGCGGCACGGGCCTCATCCGCCAACAGGGTGATGAACGAGTTCAGCACCGGCTCGGTGGCTTCGATCCTGGTGAGGTGGGCTTCGATTATCTCAACCGGGGAGACCTCTTTCTTCTGGACCAATTTCGAAAGGTCTCCGGCGCTTAGGTAACAGATTTCCAGTGTATCCATAAGGGCGTCGTCTTCCTATCCTGAGTGACCGGCGGTGGATTCCATCGGGCCTTCGGCCGTGCATCCGGCCGGTTCGTTGGGGTGGGTCCGGACCAGTTGGACCCCGGTTTAAGTAGCTCTCGGTATGAAGGCCATGTCCGGCTCGGCCCCGGAGACGTCGATCTCGCGGACGGACTTGGCGCCCATGAAGACGCCACGCACCTGGGAGTAGAGTTCGTCGAGGTAGGCCGGGTCGCCGCCGATGCCAAGCTGTTCCGCCAGGCGGTCGAACTCTTCCCGGGTGAGGTGGCCGTCTGAAGCCATGGATTCGCCTCCCGTGGGCCGGCCGGTCTCCGCCGGTTGGGGCCGCAGTAATTATGGCCGAGGTTCCATGGTCTGGCAACCAAACCCAGAGCATGGCCATCAGGCCCGGACCTATGTGGATTCGGCGCGGTTGCCAGGGGCGCGCCACCGGCTTGGAAATAGGGGGCATATTGCTATACTTTAACCCAGTGATTGACCTTCGCCGGTGACTGACCGGCGAATGAGGCGTATATGTTGACCCTAACCGCAGTCCGGCTGTAATGCCTTGGCGTTGGAGCGAACCCGGCGAACACCCGCCGGAGCGTATCGTGGGTGAATCCCTGGGTGGCGGGGGGGCTTTGTCACCTTGTCCCGGCTGTGGCTGGTATTGGGAAAACAGAGGCGGCGTCTGCGGCGGTTGCGGACATGTTGCCGGCCAGGCGCCCGGCGCCTCAGCAGCCGGACCCATCGCCGCCGGCCGCTTGGCCCCGCGGAAGGGTGGGGTGCCCTGGGGCGGCGGGCAGGTCATCGCCGGAATAATCCTGGTCCTTCTCTCCCTGTTCACGTCGGCCGCGGCGGCTTCGATCATCGCCTCGCTGTATCCGGAGCAGGAAGACGCCGTGGCCACCTGGATCAGCGTTCACCTGATGGCCCTGGCCATCGTTTCCACCATCTGGTTCCTCGGATTGCGGCACTCCAGATATCCCCTGGCCGTGCTGCGGCTCAGCGGGATACGGCTGCCCCGGATAGGGACCGTCCTGTTGATGGTGGGGGTGTTGGCCACCAGTTTGATCGCCACATCCCTGTACGCCGGCATCGTGGGTTGGCTGGAAGTGGAGATACTATCTCCGCCGGATGTCGCCTCGGACATAATCTTCGACGGTCCGGCGGTATTGCTGACCTTCCAGGCCCTGGCATTCATCACGCCCATGAGTGAAGAGATTTTCTTCCGGGGGTTCATCTTTGGGGCCTTGCTGCCCCGGCTGGGACCATGGGGGGCCATCGTGGCCAGCGCCTTGGTTTTCAGCGCGTTCCACCTCTCCTTGGGGGTGGTCATTCCCATCTTCATGACCGGGTTCCTGCTGGCCTGGCTATACTGGCGGACCGGTTCCCTATGGGCGGCCATCGGGGCCCATGCCGGCCAGAACGCCCTGGCCCTGGGGGTGCAGGCCCTCAACGGGTAGATTTAAATGGGTGGGCGCTGGGGGGTAGACACCGGGGGGGTTGTACGTTAGATTTGCCTAAACCGTGGGCCCGGGTTTCTTGTTGAATCCGGGTTGGGAGGACTCCAGGCCCCAGGTATGGGCGAAGCTCGAATCAAACGGATGTTCGATGCGGTCCGGGAGCAGAAGCGTCCCGGACTAATTGTGTTTGTGACCGCCGGTTTCCCCGACATGGAGGCCACTCTGGAGCTGGTCCCAGCCCTGGTCGCGGCCGGGGCCGACGCCGTGGAGTTGGGGGTGCCCTTCAGCGATCCCCTGGCCGAGGGGCCGGTCATTCAAGAATCCAGCTTCCGGGCTCTGCAGAACGGCGTCAGCTTGGAAGACTGCCTGAACGCCGCCGCGGCCCTGCGGGAAAAACTCCCCGAAACGCCGTTGGTCCTCATGGGCTATTACAACCCCATCCACTCCTATGGGCTGGTCCCCTTTTCCGAGCGGTGCCGCCAGGCGGGCGTTGACGGGGTCATCGCCGTGGACCTTCCCGGGTTCGAGTCCGCTCCCTTGATCTCAGAATGCCGGTTACGGGACATCTCGGTGATCCCGCTATTGGCGCCCACCAGCACCGACGAGAGCATAAAGGACGCCTGCGCCCGGGCCAGCGGGTTCATCTACTGCATCAGCGTCACCGGGGTTACCGGCGTCCGCGACCAGGTGTCGGCGCGGAGCTTTGACCTGCTGGACCGGGTGAAGGCCCACACGAGCCTCCCCTTGGCCGTGGGATTCGGCATATCCAACCGGGGCCATGTGGAAGAGGTGGGCAAGACGGCGGACGCCGCCGTGGTGGGCAGCGCCCTGATCAGGGTGATGCTGGATTCGCCAAGAGAAGAACTGGTCGAGCGGGCCAGCCGGTTCGTCGCTGGGCTGGCGGGGGCCTAGCGCCGGGTTTGAAGAGCGCGTTACCGGCCCTGAGAAACGATCCGGTCCATAAGGAGCGAACC
>JACZXN010000120.1 GCA_022571575.1 Chloroflexota bacterium
TGGACACCTGGGACGGGGCCGGCGGGGAGGTGGAGGTCTTCGGCGGCATCGAGAAATGGGTCATACCCTGCAACTGGAAGTTCCCCGCCGAGAACTTCATCGGCGACCGCTACCATAATATCAGCCACCGCTCGGTGGACATGGTGGGTGTGGGCCCCAGCGGCAGCGGGCGGCGCGACAACCAGGAACGGGAGGGGGCCACCGCCCTGGACATCTCCTTCCCGGAACGGGGCCACGGGACCCTCGCCTTCCTGCGGCCCGACGACCGGGTGATACCCGGCTACCAACACTCCAAGATCGTCTCGGAGTATTTCGCCCACTGCGAGGCCGAGCGCCGCAAGAACTACGGACAGTGGTCCCGCCTGGTCCCCGGACCCGGCACCGTGTTCCCCAACATGTCATACCTGCCGCGCCAGCCCCGCACCATCTCCGCCTGGCACCCCCGCGGCCCCAACAGCCACGAGGCCTGGCGCTGGTACCTGATCGACAAGAAAGCCCCAGCCGAGGTCAAAGACTTCCTGCGCCATTACTACATCAGCTATTCGGGTCCCGCCGGCCTGACCGAGCAGGACGACATGGAGAACTGGAACTACGCCCACAACGCCAGCCGGGGGGTCATTGCCCGGCGACACCCCTACAACTATCAGATGGGCATGGGATTCGACGCCCCACCGGTGGACACCGGCGGTCTGGATATGCCCGGCCAGATCCGGAACGTGACGGCGGCCAAGGCGGCCGAACAGAACCAGCGGGGCTTCTACCAGCGATGGGCCGAATTTATGAACGCCCCGGACTGGGACACCCTGGCCACCTGGCGCAACGGCAAGGCAGGCTGAGCGTCGAATGACTTAGGCGGCTCCTTCGGCGGGCTCAGGATGAGCGTATGGGCGGATCGATTGTCATCGGAGTGGACAGCATCGGCGTTGTAGGAGCGGGTTTGAAACCCGCCCCTACCCGGAGCAACCAATCCCCGATTTTCAAACCAATTAACTGGAAGACCGTTCATGGTGAGCTTGTCGAACCAAGGTCCCGCAAATTCAAATAGCATCGCATGAAAAACCCAGGCCATCACGGAGGCCCAGCATCATGACAACCGTCGAGTCGAACATCGCCCAACTCTTGCTCAAGAACGAGATCGAGGAGTTTCTCTTTCAGGAAGCCGAGTTGCTGGACGAGCGGAACTTCGAAGAGTGGCTGGACCTGCTCACCGACGACATCCGCTACTGGATGCCCATGCGCCGCAACGTTAAGTTCGGCGAACTGGACCGGGAGTTCACCCGCGAAGGCCAGGACATCAACTGGTTCGATGAGGGCAAGGAGACCCTGGACCGCCGGGTGAGGCAGATACTCACCGGCGTCCACTGGGCGGAGGAGCCCCTCTCCCGAATCTGCCACTTCGTAACCAATGTGCAGATCCTAAACGCGGCTCCGTCGGCCTCCGACCCCACCGAAGTTTCGGTGAAGTGCCGGTTCCTGGTCTACCGCAACCGGGTGGAGACCGAGACCGACTTCCTGATCGGCAAGCGTGAAGACACCCTCAGAAAGGTGAACGGGGCCTGGAAGATCGCCGAGCGCAAGATAATCCTGGACCAGAACGTTCTGCTGGCCAAGAACCTGACCTTCTTCTTCTAGAAGCCTCCGCCGAGGGGTTCAATAAAAAGGCCCGGCCCTGATGGGCCGGGCCTTTCTTGGTTAACCGTTTTGCCGGTTTCTTGAACCGGTCAGTCCAGATACCGCCCGAAGGCCTTCATGCCGTTGTTGTAGGCGAAATCCTTCTGTAGCTCCTCGGGGAGGAGCCCGATGAAACGCCGGGCGAAATCGATGATTACGTCATTACCGGCATCTTGGAAATGCCAACCACTCAGGAAGTCGGTTCCGAACAACAACCGGTCCGGATGGTCGATCACCTCTTTGCTGTACTCGGCATAGACGTGCTCGGCCAACCGCTGCCGGCCGTATCCGTCAACCAGCGCCGTCAGCGCCTCGCCGTTCTCCGAGTCCATCCCTATGGAGCTTCCATCTTCCAGTTCCGGAGCGTGCATCAGGGGCCCCGCGTCGATGGAGTAGAACATATTGTCGCCCTCGTAGGTGTCCAACAACTCGAGGATGACGGCCCGCTCATCCGGTCCGCTACCGTGAAAATCCTTTAGCCCGTGAAAGAGAAAGGTGATCTCCGGATACCCTCTCATCACCTCGGCCCAGTCCGCCGCCGTCTGGTTATCGCTGGTATGGGCCATGACCACGCCGCCGGACTCAGCCACCAACGGGTAGATGTCGTCGAGCTGGGAGTCCAGAGGACCGATCTCCCGCAGTTTATCGATGTAGAAGGCGATCTCGCCAAAGCCGTCGAAGGGGCCGTTGGGTGGGAACCACGGCTCCAGCAGGTCTCTGGTATACGTCCCTTGGGCGAAGCCCAGGAATCCGAAATTAAACCCAACATCGAATGGCGGGGGCATCATCAAAGTCACCAACCGGTGGTCCAGTTCGTCGATGCTCTTATTCAATAAGTCGATCTCCGATTGCCGGCCGAACACGGGCGGCATCCAGAACGCGACACCGCCCTCGATGTTGTGCCGGTCCATGACGCGGAGCACGTCCGATGTGGTGTAGGTGCCCTCGAAGAAGGACACGGTGACGCCGGTCATGTGCATGTGGCTGTCGAACAGGGGGCCGTCATACCAGGGAACGCCCTCGGGCCGCACCAATGCGGTTTGAGTCCGGCTGGCCGGCGCTTCGGTGGGCGCTGGAGTGGCGGTCGGTTGGGTGGGCGCTGGAGTGGCCGTCGGTTGGGGGACCGCGGCCGGCTCTACAGAGCCGGTGAGGCCGGTGAGGCCGCCGAGCAGGGAATTTAGCTGGTCCTCACTGAAGCATGGGAGTATCAGTTCCATCTCAGCATCAGTGGGCTGGCGCTCTGCAATCCCCATCAGTCCGGTAAAACCCAACGAATTGGTCAGGCAGCCCATCAGTTCGGGAGAGCCCATCACTTCCCGCATCAATTCGGCCATATCGATGTTCCCCAGGCTGCCGAGGTTCAGACCGGCCGGCGCCTTGGGCGCCGAGGAGGCCGGTTCCGGCGTCGCCGTGGCCTCTGGCGCGGCCGAGGGTCCCGCCGTGGGTTCCGCCGTGGGTTCCGCCGCGAGTACCTCGGTCGAAGCCGGGACCGGGGTGGCGGTTGGGTCCGGTGAACCAACCTTGGCCACCGATATGGAATCTCCTCCGGTGGAGCAGGCCACCAGCAATAGTGTTATCATCGCCGATAGGCAAGAGAGGATATTCCGTGTGCTCATCCTCCGATTCTAGGTTCGATCTTTCCCTATAATCCAGCCGCATGAAGAGTCGGTCAATCTCAGTTGGTTCGTTCCCCATCGATGGAGCAGGAGGTCTTTAGATGGCTGAGGTAGTCAACCTGATGCTCTTGGAACCCGGCGTCAAGGTCGCCACCACCGCCGGAGCCACGGTCGAGGTGGTGGATAACCCCAAAGACGGCATCTGGATTTTCGCCAAGTACCTGAATTGTCCCGATGACCCTACTCTGGAGGGGACCGAAGACATGTTCTTCGCCCAGGACCTGGTGGAAGTGCTGGCCTGATGGCAAGCTCCGTGTCCGTCCAGCCCAACCAGCGGGAACTGAGAGAAGCCTTCCAAGCCGGTTTCAACTCCATCGACGACGGCGACGGCTTCTATCTCGGATTTCACTCCCATCTGGAATCCCGCGGCTTCGGAAAACGGGATGATATCCCCTGCACCTGCTCCGACGACGGCGCCCACGGCCACCAGCCGGAGTGCCGGTGGGTCAAAGCCTGAGCCTTATGTAGAGAAGAAAACTTGAGTAATCACTGAGCCCACTCGAAAGAACACGCCAGGGTGATTACTTTCAGGGAAATGACGTCAAACCCACGTAGGGGCAGGTTTCTGACCTGCCCTTTTACTTTGCGGCCGTGGTTGTCAAAACGAACAGGCCGCCAAGGAGGGGCACGTCGGCCCACGACGGTTTTGGCCGGTATGAGCCCGGTTTCCGAGCGGCAATCCCGTGCCCCTACGCCGGAGCGGCGGTGCGGGCCCCGCCGTTCATCCCCCAAAAAGGTCCAGCGCGTTCTGGCGGCAGATGCGGTCCTGGTCCGCCTGGTCCAGGCCGATGCTGCCCACCGCGTCCATCAGGCCGCCGCTCATGGCCGCCCAGACCCAGTCCGACCCCAAGAGCACGTGTTCCGGCCCGGCCAGGTCCAACAGCAGCCGCAGCGAACGGGGGTTAACCGTGACCGTGTCGTAGTAGAGCATGGACATGTACGCTTCGGGACCGCCCCGCTCCAGCTCCGTCACCTTCTCCATGCCCCTGCGGTAGGCCACGTCCAGCCGGCCGATCTGGTACGGCAGGAACCCCCCGCCGTGACACAGCATCAGCTTCAAGTTTGGGTGACGGTCCAAAAGCCCGGAGTGGATCAACTTGGCGGCCAAGATGGTGGTGTCCAGGGTCCGGCCCAGGCTGAAGGCCAGATAGCTGGGCCCCACCTGGGGCCATTTGCTGTGGGACGCCCCGTGGAGCATCACCGGCACGTCCAGCTCCTCCGCCGCGGCCCAAAGGGGCTCCAGGCTGGGGTCGGCCACGTCGATGTCGGCCGGGTCGCTGGGCAGCATGGTCCCCAACATCCCCAAGGTCTTCACCGCGTACTCCAACTCCCGGGCCGCACGCTCGCCGTCCCGCATGGGCACCGCCGCGATGGTCCGGAAGGCCCCGCCGCTGTCTTGGACCGTTCGCACCATGTGCTCGTTCAACAACCGCACCCAGTCGGCCTCTTTCTCCGGAGGCAGGGTGTAGCCCTGGATATCCAGCCAAGCGGCCAGATATTGGGACCCCACTCCCTGTTCCCGCATCCAGTCCGACCGGGTCTCGGTCTCGGCCAGGCTGCCGCCCGCCGCCCGGAGGGTTGGCAGACCGGGAAAGGTCAGTACATGACCGGCGTCGGTCTCTTCGACCTCCACTCCAAAGGTCTTGGCCGACTTCTGAACCTCTTTCAGGAAGCTCACCGGCGCGATGTGGGCGTGGACATCGATGAATCCCTGGGGCGTCTCCTGGGCCATGGCTCCTCCATCTGGGCTGTTTTGGGCCGGGCTGTTTTTAGGACGGTCTCGCGCGGCTGAGGATATATTCGGGGAAGACCGGCGTCAAGGCTCCCCAGAATCTGTATAATGGCGGAAAATTCCCCGGGCGACCGGGTTAGCCCACCATTGGGAGGATTCTCCGATGCCTGATCGTAAAGACGGCGGCGACGCCATCCTCGAGGCCCTGCGCAAGCTCGACGTGGACTACATCATATCCTCGCCCGGGTCCGAATGGCCCTCGGTGTGGGAGGCATTGGCCAGGCAGGCCATCAACGAAGAGCCCGGCCCCAAGTACATCAACTGCTGGCACGAGACCCTGGCGGTGGCCATGGCCCAGGGCTACACCCGCATGACCGGCCGGATGCAGGCGGTGCTGCTCCACGCGGGAGTGGGCGTGCTCCAGGGCTCCATGGGCATCCACGGCGCCTTCCAGGGCGAGATTCCCATGCTGGTGGCGTCCGGCGAGACCACCACCTACGGCGAGGCCGACGGTTTCGACCCCGGTCCCCAGTGGCTGCGGAACCTGAGCATCGTGGGCGGGCCCAACCGCCTGGTGGAATCCATCACCAAGTGGAGCAGCCGCGTCACCAGCGCCGAGGTCATTTACGAGACTTTCAGCCGGGCCGGCGAGATGGCCCAGCGCACGCCCAAGGGCCCAACCTTCCTGAACGTTCCCATGGAAACGATGCTGGAAGAATGGACCCCGCCCCCCGGTCTCAAGAAAAAGCCCGTGCCTCCCAAGACCCGGCCCGAGGCCTCGGTCGTGGACCAGATCGCCGACCTTGTGATCCAGGCTAAGAACCCGGTGATCCTGGCCGACTCCTCAGGACAGAGCGCAGAGGGTTTCAACGCCCTGATCGCCCTGGCCGAGACCATGTCCATCCCGGTCTTCGAGTCGGAGGGCCCCGGCTACGGCAATTTTCCCAAGAGCCACCCGCTGCACAACGGCTACGACCTGAAGCCCAGGTACGGCGAGTTC
>JACZXN010000121.1 GCA_022571575.1 Chloroflexota bacterium
TGCCCAGGGGCAAGGCCACCGGCGGCTCCAGCGCCATCAACGGGCAGGTGCTCTTCCGGGGCATCCCCGAGGACTACGACGGCTGGGCGGCCATGGGGAACGACGAGTGGGCCTTCACCAAGGTCCTGCCCTACTTCAACAAGCTGGAGACCGACCTGGATTTCAGCGGAGACTTCCACGGCTCCGACGGCCCGGTGCCCGTGCGGCGCTACCCCCGCAGCGAGTGGCTGCCCTACGCCAAGGCCTTCGAGGATGCCTGCGTGGCGGTGGGATACGAGATAGACGAGGACATGAACCATCCAGAGTCCACCGGCGTCTCGCCCCGGGCCAGGAACACCATCGACGGCGTGCGCATGAGCATGGCCCTGAACTACCTGGACATGGCCCGTCACCGGCTGAATTTCAACATCCGGGGGGGCGTCACCGCCCGGCGCATCCTGTTCGAGGGCAAGCGCGCCGTGGGGATCGAGGCCGAAAGCGGCGGCGAGATATTCACGGTGGAGGGCGACCAGATCGTGGTCTGCAGCGGGGCGGTCGCATCTCCCCAGTTGTTGATGCTTTCGGGCATCGGGCCGGCCGAACACCTGAAGAGCCTGGGCATCGAGGTGATCCACGACTCGCCGGGCGTCGGCCAGAACCTGCGCGACCATCCCTCCGCCGCCGTTCTGTACCGGGCCACCGGGGAGCGGCCCGACGTGCAAGCGCCGGTCATCCAGGTGGGCCTGCGCTATACCGTCGCGAACTCCAGCATACGCAACGACATGCAGATCAGCCCCATGTTGATGACCAGCGAGCACCGTCCCGCCCAAGTGGAGATCGACGACGACGAGAATTACATCGGGCTCAGCGCCAGCCTGCAGCTTGCCCTGGGAAAGGGTGAGTTGAAGCTGACCTCCACCGACCCCCACGTGCAGCCCTTCTTGAACTACAACTACTTCACGGAGGAGGAAGACCTACGGCGCATGCGGGAGGCGGTGCGGCTGTCGATCGAGATCTGTGAGCAGCCCTGCTTCAACGGCATTCTCCTGGACCGGGTGAACCCCACCGACGCCGACCTGGCCTCGGACGAAACCTTGAACGCGTGGCTGATGCGGAATACCGGAACATCGCACCACATCTCCGGCACCTGCAAGATGGGGCCCGACTCCGACCCCATGGCGGTGCTGGACCAGTATTGCCACGTGCGCGGCGTCGAGGCCCTGCGGGTGGCCGACGCTTCGTCGATGCCGGACTGCATCCGGGCCAACACCAACGCCACCGTGATCATGATCGGCGAGAAGGTGGCCGACTGGATCAAAGAGGGACGCTGATCGATTGCCAACGGCCGGGGGCACGGCCGGTCCGGCGTTACCGGTCCTGCCAGGCCGGGGTCTCCTCGTTGACGCAGTGAAGGAAGACGAAGGCGGAGGTCCGGCCCAGACCGGCAAAGGGACGCGTCAAGATCTTGACGCGTCCGTGGTAATCCAGGTCGTCCAAGGACCTCAGATAGGCGTGAAACGACCCATGCTGATCGATCAGGTCAAGCATGGTGCGGGCGTTCTCCACCGTTGCCACGATCTTTCGCCGGTTGCGGACGATGCTCCGGTCCTCGAATAAGCGCTCCAGGTCATCAGGTCCGTAGGCCGCGACACGCTCCAGACGGAACTGGTCGAAGCTCTTTATGAAGCCGTCCCACTTTTCCCTTACCACCGGCCAACTGAACCCAGCCCGGAAGACCGCTTTGGTCAACTCTTCAAAATAGCCGTCGTCGCCCTTTGGTGTGGCCCTGGGCGGGATCTCAAGAGTTCTTCGCACCTGAATCTTCCTTAATTTACGAATTTACGCTTGCGATTACGCTTGGGGCCGCCGCCCAGTATAGCTTCAGACCGGCCGGGTTCCAATCTGGCGAACCCGCCTGCCAAATCAGGTTTCGTGGATACTCTGTTCCTACTACCCTAATTCTCAATGATATGTTACATTGGCTGCCGTGATGCCAACGGGGGAGGCAACGGCAGATGGAACTGCGGCAACTTGTCAGTTTTTACCACGTTGCACGACTGCGAAGCGTCTCAAAAGCGGCCCGCACCCTTGAACTGGGCCAGCCCACCGTCACTACCCATCTGCGCAAGCTGGAAGATGAGTTTTCAATCACCCTCTTCGACCGTATAAAGCGGCCGATCCTGCTCACCTCCGAAGGGTCGATCCTGTTGGAACTGGTCACCCCGGTGGTCCAAGCGGTGGACACCCTGAAAACCCAGATGAACTACAGCGAGCGCCGGGGCTCTTTCGTCGTCGGCGCCTACCCGGACCTGGTGATGCACCACCTCCCGCCCGGGATTCAGGCCTTCAGTAAGAACTACCCCGATGTGCGCATCCAGCTATTGGCCCGGCCCTACACTCCCCTCCTCCGTCTGGTTAAGTCTGGCGAGATTGACCTGGCATTTACCGCCCCGCCTCCCCCTGATGATCCGTCCCTGGAATTCCAAGAGTTGTTCAAGTTCGATATCGTGCTCATGACCCCGCTGGGCCATCCATTATTGAGCCAGGAAAAGATCGCTCTGAAGGACCTGGCTCCTTGGCCGCTGATTCTCTCTGGGCCCGAAAGCCTGACCCGCCAGAGGGTGGATCAGGAGCTCAGGAGCCAGGGCGTGGCCTGCGACGTGGTGTTGTCTTTGGACGATACAACGTCCATAAAGCGCTACGTCGAGACCGGCATGGGAGTGGCCGTCTGCGCCGACTTCACCCTCCACCAGCAAGACCATGACCGTCTGGGGGTGGTGCGGTTGGACCACATCTTCGAGCCTTCGGTGATCGGCGTCTGCACCCTGAAGGGAAAGTTCCTCGGACAGGCGGTGCGGAACTTCATTGAGGTGCTTTCCCAGGAGATGCGGGGGTTCCACGCCGACCTGGCCGGGTGGGACCACCCCGCGGCCGGCAAAGGGCGCAAGGCAAAGACCCGGTAAATCACCATCGGCTCCCTCCTTCACTCACGGAAATGCGCCGGGGCCGGTCCCGCCGGCCGGCCCTCCCAACGCCGCCCGGCCCTCCTCGTTGCCGCACTGACTATTCCTTGGCCGCCCAGCCCCCATTGTCACCCCAAGCGAAGCGAAGGGTCTCGTTGCGCCGCCGCAGCCAAGGCTGGAACAGAGAGGGTTCTTTTTTCGGGAGACAACGAGACTCTTTCCCGGCGCGGCGGGGGCGCTACCCGGAATGACAGAATGCACCGACCCCTTGAGTCTTCCCGGCCAAAGACCGGATAATAAGGCCGGAATTTTCACCCAGCCTGAGGTCCTTTATGCCAAGCGGTCCCTCGTATAAGCAGGTCAACGTAACCGTGGTCGGCGCCGGCATCGTCGGCGCGGCCATCGCCTATTCCCTGGCCAAACACGGCGCCGCGGTGACCGTGGTCGATAAAGGACAGCCCGGCGGCGGGGCAACCAGCCACTCCTTCGCCTGGATCAACGCCACCGCCAAGCATCCGGTCTCTTACCACAACTTCAACCGGCGGTCGCTGGGCATGTGGGACCGGTTCGCCAGGGGCCTTGACGTGGACGTCGGTCTCCGCTGGGGCGGGCAGATGGAATGGGCCTCAACGGAAGAGGGCGCAGCCGAGCTTACGTCCCGGGCCCAGCAGCTTCAAGCCTGGGGCTATCCCTGCCGGATGCTTGACGCCGCCCAGATGGCCCAGATGGAACCTGGACTATCCCCCCGCCAGGTGACCGCCGCCATCCACTGCGAACTGGACGGCATGGTCGAACCGGCCAGCGCCGCTGAAGCCTGCATCAGGGCGGCAGCCAAGCACGGCGCAGCGGTCAAGCTGGAAACCGAGGTCACCGGCCTGACCTTTGAATCCGGCAAGTCCGGCTCCAACGCCGTCGCGGCAGTCGTGGCCGGAGGGGAAAACTTCAGCGCCGACGTGGTGGTGCTGGCCGGCGGGGTGGACAATACTCAACTGGCGGCCATGGCCGGCGTAACCATCCCCCAACAGGACAGTCCGGGCGTGGTGATCCGCACCACTCCCATCGCGCGGCCGCTGTTCTCCAGCGTTTCCGTGGTCTACGCCCCACCCCTGGAACCAGGCCGGCCGGAGATCCACCTGCGCCAATGCTTGGACGGCACGGCCATGATCGGCGAGGGGACCCAGGAGAGCCTGGCCAGAGACGATTCTCAAGGGCATGCCGATGAGCTGCTGGCCCGGGCGGCCGAGTATGTTCCGGCCCTGAAGGGGGCCTCGGCCATACCGGTGCCCGTGGGCTACCGGCCCATGCCCCTGGACGGGTTCCCAGTGGTGGGCTTCTCGCCCAAGGCCCCCAACGTCTACCTGGCGCTGACCCACAGCGGCGTTACGCTGGCTCCCTTGATAGCCCAACTGGCCACCATGGAGATAATGGACGGGGCGCGGGTGGACCTGCTCGGCGACTACCGGCCAAACCGGTTTGATTAGTTTTGTTGGCAAGACCCTGACGAAAACACTCTGACAGAAACCCACTAACGGAAACGCACTGACGGAGAGACTATGAAGCATAGCGAAGGGCGGATCTTCACCACCCACACCGGTAGTCTGCCGCGTCCCGACGGACTGGTGGAGCTTCTTGGCGCCGTGGCCCGTGGCGAACCGGTGGACCAAACAGCCCTGCAAGACCTGGCGGCGCAGTCGACCCTGGACGTGATTCAGCGGCAGGCTGAGGCCGGGATCGACATCATAAACAGCGGCGAGCAGTCCCGGACCAGCTTCTCCACCTACGTGACCGAGCGCATGTCGGGGTTCGGCGGTTCCTGGACGCGGCGCGGGCACAAGGACCAGAACGAGTTCCCCGGCATCGCCCGTCCCAGGGTGGTCCAACTGATGCGGGACGTGCCCCAGTGCACCGGCCCCCTGGAATACCGGCGTCCCGACCTGGCCGAGATGGAGTTGGACGGCCTCCTCAACGGCGTCGATCGGGCCGGAGCGGCCCACCAAGACCTGTTTATGAGCGCGGCCTCTCCCGGGGTCATCGCCCTCACCCTGGGCAACGCCCACTACGCCAGCCACGAGGAATACGTCATGGCCCTGGCGGAGGAGATGCGGAAGGAATACGAGATCATCGCCGCCAGAGGGGTTGTGCTGCAGTTGGACTGCCCGGACCTGGCCATGGAACGCCACGTGTCCTACCAGGACGAGCCCCTTGAGGTGTTCCAAGAGGTGGTGGCCCTGCACATCCGGGCCATTAACCACGCCATCCGCAACATCCCCAGGGAGCAGGTGCGGCTCCACGTTTGCTGGGGTAATTCCGAAGGTCCCCATCACTACGACGTGCCCCTGGAGGACATCCTGCCCCTGGTGTACGAGGCCAACGTCGGGGCGCTGGTGATGGAGATGGCGAATCCGCGCCACGCCCACGAGTACAAGGTATACCGGCATCATCCCCTGCCGGAGCACATGCTCCTGGTGGCGGGGGTCATCGACACCAAGACCAACTACGTGGAGCACCCCGAGGTGGTGGCCGACCGTCTGCGGCTGGCGGTGGATGCCGTGGGGGGCGACCCCAGCCGGGTCATGGCCGGGACCGACTGCGGCTTCGACACCTCCGCCGGCTCCAACCGGGTGGACAAGGACATCGTGTGGCTCAAGCTGGCCGCCATGCGCCAGGGGGCCGATCTGGCCAGCAAGTCCTATTCCTGGTAGGAGACCACCTCCCGCGAAGCCGTGACGACCGCCGGGTCTACAGGCACGGCCATATGCTAAAATCATTGCTGCGACAACCGCCTTTGGCGCGGTGTCCGGGCCGGTGTAGCTCAGTGGCAGAGCAGCTGTTTCGTAAACAGCAGGTCGCGGGTTCGATTCCCATCACCGGCTCCACTCTTTTGTTACACCCAGGCACAGATGAATCGCTTTTGCCAGGCGTGTTGCAGGCATAAAATCTAACGGCCTTCGCCACTGAATAATATTGGGCTGCTACACCCTGGTCTCTATTGCGCCCCGGCCTCTTTTGCACTTCGCCGCTGCCCGTTTCATCGTCGGCCGCCCATGGGTCCAGGACACCCGATTCTAGCCAAGAGAAGGGTCCTTCAGCGGGATATTCCCCCGCTGTCATCAGAGAGCTAATGCCGGC
>JACZXN010000122.1 GCA_022571575.1 Chloroflexota bacterium
CGTAGATCACCGAGTGGGCCCCGCAGGAGTTGTTGCCCACGCCGCCGCCCACGCAGGCCCGGTTGGACGTGGTGGGGTCCGGGGCGTACATCAGCCCGTGGGGCAGCAGTTGGCGGTTCAGGTCGTCCAGCACGATGCCCGGCTGGACCCTGGCCCACTGCTCCTCTTTGTTGACCTCGATCAACTGGTTCAGGTACTTGCTGAAGTCGATGACGATGGCGTGGTTGACCGTTTGGCCCGCCAGGCTGGTGCCGCCGGCCCGGGGCAGCACCGGCACCCGGCTGTCCTTGGCGACCTCCATCACGGCCAGAACGTCTTCCACGTTCCGGGGGATGACTACGCCCACCGGCTCCATCTGGTAGATGCTGGCGTCGGTGCTGTAGAGCACACGGGTGAAGGGGTCGAATTTGACCTCGCCCGAGACCCGGCGTTTCAGCGCGTTCTCGATGTCGCCCCTTTCCGATGCGTGGACCCTCGCCGCTGCCGTGGTGGCCATGTGGTTACTCCGTAGCCCCGATTCAATCGGGTCTTTCAGCGCCCAGCTTATCGGAATCGGGAATCGGCTTCAACCGGGGCGGGTTTCGGCGTTGATGATTGTGGCGTGTCCCGGCTGCATGTAAACTGATGGCCGGTATGACCAGATAGGAGCCTCAATTGAAGATTGGATATTCGCTGTCCAACAACCAGGGCATGGAAGATGTCCAAGGCGTGATTGACCTGGCTGTCCGTGCCGAGGAACTGGGATTCGACTCTGTCTGGGCCAGCGAGCACGTCTTCAACGTCAGCTACGTCTACGACCGCATCGGCGACAAGCCCTACTACGAACCGCTGACGGTCCTGACCTACGTGGCGGCCCGCACCAAGACCATTGGCCTGGGCACCAGCGTGCTGGTCCTCCCCTACCACAATCCCATCCGTCTGGCCAAGGTCGCCGCCACCCTGGACGTCCTCTCCGGCGGCCGGCTGATGCTGGGCGTGGGCGTAGGCGTCATCGAGGAGGAACTGGAGGCCATGGGCAGCCCCTACGCCGAGCGGGGCGCCATCACCGATGAGACCATCGCCATCATGAAGGAGTTGTGGACCAACCCCGACCCCAGCTTCCAGGGCAGGTACCACAGCTTCTCCGGCATGAAATTCACGCCCAAGCCGGTCCAGAAACCCCACATCCCGATAATCATCGGCGGCACCAGCCGGGCCGCCATCCGCCGGGCCGCCCGTTCGGGCGTCGGCTGGCATCCAACAGCCCTGTCCCCGGAGGTCCTGGCCCAGGGGATGGACTACCTGAAAGAGCAGGCGGTGGCCGCCGGCCGCGACCCCTCCGAGATTGCTGTCTCGGTTAGCGCCGCCATCGGGACCACCCATAATCAAGACCGCTATTCCCTGGGAGAAGACCCGGAAGAGATACTTGAGAGAGCCCAGATCTACCAAGAGATGGGCGTTGAACGCCTGGTCGTCTCGCCCAACACCCGTGACCAGAGCCAGCTTCTCCCCATCATGGAGATGCTGGCGGAAGTAGTGATTCCCGCCGTCCAAACCTAACCGCTGAAAGCCCAGATGAAATCGGGGCCGACGGCTCCTGAAGGAGACTCCATGGCCACCCATACATCCCTGGAAGTAAAGAACCTGCAAGAGTCCGCGCTGGAACACCTGTGGGTCTACCTGCGGGAACCGTCCGACATGGCCGAGAAGGGCGACCCGACGATCTTCGTCAGCGGCAAGGGGGTCCACGTCACCGACGCCCTGGGCAACACGTCCATCGACGGCATGTCGGGGCTGTGGCTGAAGAACGTGGGCTACGGCCGCACGGAGATCGCCGACGCCGCCTACCAGCAGATGCTGAAACTGACCTACATGCCCCTGGGCACCACCACCGAGCCGACGGTGCGCCTGGCGGAAAAGGTCGCCAGCATCACGCCGGGCGACTTGTCCCGCTGCTTCTTCACCAGCGGCGGCTCCGAAGCGAATGAGACGGCCATGAAGTTGTCTAGAGCCTACTTCAAACGGGTGGGAGAGCCCACCCGCTACAAATTCATCAGCCGCAAAGGGTCTTACCACGGGGCAACCTTCGGCACGTTGGCCCTGGGGGGCACGGCGGGTTTCCCCAAAAGCGACTTCGAGCCCCTGCTGGGCGATAGCTATCACGTTCCCCAACCCAACCCCTACCGTTGCGAATTCGGCGGGGAAACACCGGAGGAGTGCGCCGAGCTTTGCGTGGCCGCCATCGAAAACGAGATTAAATTTCAGGGTCCGCAGACCGTGGCGGCGGTGGTGGCCGAGCCAGTGTCCAGCCCCTTCGGCGCGGTGGTGCCGGGGCCCAACTACTGGCCCATGCTGCGGGAGATCTGCGACCGCTACGGCGTTTTGCTCATCGCCGACGAGGTGATAACGGGCTTCGGCCGCACGGGCAAGATGTTTGCCTGCGAACATTGGGGAATCACCCCGGATATGATGACGGTGGCCAAGGGCATCACCAGCGGTTACATCCCCATGGGCGGCGCCATCCTCAGGAAGCCCATCGCCGACGCCTTCGTGGGCAGCCCGGGGGCGGCTTTCCGCCATGTCATCACCTTTGGAGGCCATCCCGTGGCCGCGGCCGCCGCGCTAAAGAATATCGAGATCATAGAGCGGGAAGGCATGGTGGAAAACTCGGCATCCATGGGCGCCTACCTGCTGGACGGCCTGAAAGAGCTGAAGGAAAAACACCGGATCATCGGCGACGTGCGTGGCCTGGGCTTGATGTGCGGCATGGAGTTGGTGAAGGACCGGGAGACCAAAGAGTCATTCCCGCCGGAAGCGGACCTGGCCACCCGGCTGACTCAGGGATTCAGCGATAACGGCGTGCTGCTAAGGGGCGGCGACGCCATGAACATCATGCCTCCCCTGTGCGTGACGTCCGGGGAGATCGACGAAATATTGTTAGTGATGGACCGGGTCATCGGTGACACGGCCAAAGATCTAGGCGCCGAGTAGCTTTTAGACGGTCCTGGTGTGGGTCCGTTCAGGGTTGGCCGGAGATTGCGATGGGTCTAAACATAAACGCCGACCTTCCCTAGATGCTTCGCCGCTGCGGCTGGTTCAGCAAGACATTTTTCGCTGGGGTCACCGCGCCTTCCAGACTAATTTTTACTGGCTGGCTCACAGATGGAGAGGACATGACGCCGTTGAAAGTCGGCTTTATCGGGCTGGGCCGGATGGGGCTGCCCATGAGTCACCGGTTGCTGCAGGCGGGGTTTGACCTGACGGTGCACAACCGCAGCCAGGGCAAGGTACAGGAGATTGCCGGGGCTGGGGCCCACGCTGCCGCCTCAGCCGCCCAGGTGGCCAGGGAAGCCGACGTGGTCTTGGCCTGCCTGCCCGACGTTGCCACCTCGGAAGCGATCTTCCTGGGAGACGACGGCGTCATTGCCAACGCCCGGCCCGGACAGGTCCTGGTCGACCACAGCACCGTGGGAATAAGCACATCCAAAGCCTGCGCCGCAGCCGCCGAAGCAAAGGGCGCCCGTTTTCTGGACGCTCCCATCAGCGGCGGGACCGAAAGGGCCATCGATGGTTCCCTGACGATCATGGCCGGCGGTCCCAAAGAGGCCTACGAAGTGGCCCTGCCGGTTTTCCAGGCCATGGGGGCGACGGTCTGCTACCTCGGGCCCACGGGAACGGGAACCGTGGCCAAGCTGGTGAACCAGTTGTTGGTGGGGATCCATTCGGTGGCGGCCGCGGAGGCCATGCTGTTGGGGGCCAAATCCGGGGCCGACCCGGCGATGATATTTGAAGTCGTGAATTCGGGTTGGGGGCAGAGCTTCATGCTGGGACGTAACGCCCCGGTGATGCTGGACCGCGATTTCGACGGTGTCCGCACCCAGATAAAGGTCTTCTTGAAAGATATGGGGCTTATACAGGAACTGGTCCGCGACCTGGACATGCCCGCCCCCGGAGCCGACCTGGCGTACCAGATCATCAACCGGTCCGTTGAGCAAGGCCTGGGCGACCTGGATATCGGCGCCATCGTCCTGCCCCTGGAAAAGGAAGCCGGGCACCAGATCAATCTGGGCCCTTAGCCCGCCGGTTGGCCCCTTTTGGTGGCGGACCCTCGGCGTCAGCTTGGCGCCAGCGTGTTGTATGATACCAACCTGGCAGGCAAATACAGACGCCCCCGCCCCGTCTTCCGTCCAGCGCTGCCCTTGAGTATGTGATGCCCAATCCCCCCTTAAAAGCCCGGCGCCGCACTGCGGCCACGACATCCCCGTCACACCGGGACCGGCGCGGAGCGGAGCGCTACGACGTAGTCATCGTCGGCGCGGGAGCAGCCGGTCTGATGTGCGCCGCGGAGGCCGGGAAGCGGGGACGCCGAGTCCTCGTCCTGGAGCATGCCGACCGGGTTGGCAAGAAGATATTGATCTCCGGAGGGGGCCGGTGCAACTTCACCAACTTATCCGCAACCCCCGAGGACTTCCAGTCCCAAAACCCATTCTTCTGTATCTCTGCATTGACCCGTTATCCGCCTCAGGATTTCATCGGCCTGGTGGAAAAGCACCGCATCCCGTACCACGAGAAGACGTTGGGGCAACTCTTCTGCAACGGCTCTTCCCAGGAGATCGTCCGCATGCTGATGGCGGAATGCGATAAGGCCGGGGTGACCATTCGACTCCAGTGCGACGTCGCTGGCATCCGCGAAAACAGCGGGCAAGACAACAGATTCTCAATCGAGACCGGCCTGGGTACAGTGACCTCCGGCTCGCTGGTCATGGCCACTGGAGGTCCGTCCATCCCTCAGATGGGGGCGACACGGTTCTCCCATGAAGTCGCCGGTCAATTCGGACTGAAGGTCACGCCGGAGCAGCCCGGCCTGGTCCCATTCACGTTCAAGGGGCCGGAACTGGAATTCTGCCGAAGCCTCGCGGGACTTTCGATCCCGTGTGTCGCCGCGTGCAACGGCGCCAGCTTCGAAGAGAACCTCCTCTTCACCCACAGAGGTATCAGCGGCCCTGCCATACTCCAGATATCCTCCTATTGGAAGAATGGCGAATCTATTCGGGTGGACCTGCTCCCAGGTTTCGACCTGGCCTCACATTTAAAAGAACAACAGGTCTCCCGGCCACGGGCGGAACTGGCGACGGTTCTTTCGTCATTGCTGCCCAGGAACTTCGCCAAGGCTATGTGTGAGACGTACTTAAACAACCAGCCCATCAACCGGCTGTCGGACAATGAGCTGGGCGCCATCGCCGAGTCGCTGAAGGCTTGGACCATATCGCCATCCGGGACGGAAGGCTACCGCAAGGCGGAGGTCGCGTTGGGCGGTGTGGACACTAACGGCCTTTCATCCAAGACGATGGAGGCGGTGAAGGTGCCCGGCCTGTTCTTCATTGGCGAAGCGGTGGACGTGACCGGGCCCCTGGGCGGGTATAACTTCCAGTGGGCCTGGGCCTCCGGCTTTTGCGCCGGCCAGTACGTGTAGTGGCCGGACCTAAAGTCTAAAAAAACCCTGGTAAAGACTCGCCAGGTTCCGGAAAAGGGCTTCTTGAAGTGTATTCTGAGCCACCCCCACACCAGATGTCGCGCCGCTCCTGCTGGCTCAACATGACATATGGAGAGGTTGCGGCTGTTCCGCTCAAGCCCAGCTAAGAGAATTCGCCGAAAATCCCCGCCATGGCTTGCACCCTTTGGAGGTCCAGGGGATTTGTGATGACGCCGTCCTTTTTTAGGCTGGTGCCAATAGTCGCACCGTCGGCGATGGCCAGAAGGTCCCCGGCGTTGGACTCGGTGACGCCGCTGCCCACCAGGATGAATCCATCTGGCATTTTTTCCCGGACGGCCACCAGGTCGGTGGCCAAGGTGGGTAACCCCGTGGCGGGCCCGGAGATGATCAGCCCGTCGGCCATACCTCGGGTGGCCGTCTCCCGGGCCATTAACCCCAGATCGGTTTGGCCCAAGGGTGCGGCGTGTTTCACCAACACGTCGGCCAGGATCTTGATGTCAGCACCCAGATATCCCCGCCGCCTCAATGTATCGAAGG
>JACZXN010000123.1 GCA_022571575.1 Chloroflexota bacterium
AGAGGGCGTCGGCATAGGGAAGCAGGGGTTTGATGGTCTCGCCCGGCTGCTCCAGCATCCGGGTCGGGCCCTGGAAATACCCATGGTCGATGGGCAAGAACATGCAATGGCCGTCGGGTTGGATCAATCGCGCCATTCGGTTTGCCATTCCCCAGTCCATATCCATACCTCGCTTCGCTTATTGAATCTCTTGGGGGCTTCGCCCCGTGACCGTCCAGCCCGATGGCCAATCTTATGTTGACCGCGGCACGTGGGTTATTATCCCCGCTGGCGGTCCACGGAACAAGATGGGTCTATGCGATGTTGTCCCCGTGTTGGCGGGGATGGCCGGTCTCCCAGGTGATGAGCACCTGCCGAGCGTCGGGCAGCCACTGGGGGACGAAGCCCTCCGGTTCCCGCTGGAACAATTCTTCGAAATTCTCCCGCACCACTTTGCCGGCCCGGTCACGGTGCTGGGGCGCCAGCCAGATTCCGGCCAGCGCCATCTCCACGGCATCGTCCTTGCTCTGGGGAAATTCCGGGAGTTGGGGCACGCCGTCGAATGTGATTCCCTGGGGGAGGAACCGCACATCGGGGAGGATGCCCATCTCCCAAAGGGCCGGCAGCAACTGAGCGTGGCCGGGGACCAGGGCCTGTTCCTCGCCGTAGACCATCTTGAATAGAACGGCGTTGTGCATCGGGTTGGCCACGCTCCAGACGACGATGATCACCCGCCGGCGGGCGGCGGCTTCCAGTCCAGCGGCGAAGCGGCCGATATCGCGGA
Source organism: Chloroflexota bacterium (assembly GCA_022571575.1). Next base: position 764 of record JACZXN010000123.1, read on the forward strand.
CGAAGTAGGTCACGTTGGCGGCAAGCACCACGTCGCCCCGGACGCCGCCGGCATCCAACCAGTCGGAAAGAACAAAGCTGGCGTTGGATATTCCAGCTTCAGCCGCCGACTCCCGGAACTCCCGGCCCATCCCAGGGGAGGGATCGACGTTGATCACCTGGCGGCAACGGAGGGCCATGGGCAGGCTGAGCCTTCCCGCGCCCCCGCCGGCATCCACGAATACGTCGTCCGGTCTCACGAAGGCGGCAAGCACTTCATGGTTGTCTTCCAAGCGGCGCTTGGGGTCGGCACGAAAGCGCTTTGCGGTCTCGCCGCCCCAGATGTCGGCGCCTCTCGGCCCTTGGAGGCGTTCCCGCTGGGCATCCACGGCCTCGATCAAGGCCGCGTAATCTTCGATCGCTCCCATCTTCTCTCCGCATGCGGTCAGGTCTGGGCGGTATTATCGCCGTGTCCACCCCAGGGGACAAGCGGGCGCGTATGACACGAATCCGTCGCCAAATAAGTTATCCACGCCGTTTGCCGGGTATCGCATCCCCTCGATTCTTGACACTACCTCCACCCTCTGTTACAACCGAACGAATCCTGATACCAAACATCGACCGATGACCACAGCCAACCACCAGGAGGCCGAATATGGGCGAGATTCTAGGCGCCGGCATCACCCATTACCCACCGCTGATCAGCCCCGATGAGGACCGGGCCTTCCCGTTGACCCGCACCCTGAAGTACAACGACAAGGTGCCCGAGGAGATGAAGATCCCCACCAACTGGCCCGAGCCCATGCGCGTGGAGTACGGCGAAGACGAGGGATTCAAGTCGGCCCAGAAACACCGGGAACGGCTGCTGAAAGGGTTCCGGCAGATCCGGACGGCCATCGACGACTTCAAACCCGATCTCATCCTGATCTGGGGCGACGACCAGTACGAGAATTTCAAAGAGGACATCATCCCCGCCTTCTGCGTATTGGCCTACGACCAGTTCGAAGGGACTCCCTTCAACAACCGCGACGGCAGCTACCGGCGCAACGTGTGGGACGAGCCCCAGGACAAGACCTTCGTCTACCAGGGGGCTCCCCAAGCGGGCCGCGCCCTGGCCGGCGGTCTGATCGATCAAGGGTTCGACATCGCCTATGCGTACAAACCCCTCCACGAGACCGGCTTGGGCCACGCCTTCTTGAACACCCTGCTCTACCTGGACTACGACCGAAAGGGCTTCGACGTTCCGGTCCTGCCCATCGCCGTGAACTGCTACGGCAGCAGCGTCATACGCAACCGGGGCGGCGCCATCACCCAGAAGGTGAACGGCGTCGAGTTGCCCTTCGACCCGCCCGGACCGTCGCCCAAGCGGTGCATGGAGCTTGGCGCCGCCACCGCCAGGGTGATGAAGGACAGCCCGTACCGGGTGGCCCTGGTGGCCTCCTCCAGTTGGTCCCACGCCTTCCTCACCCCCAAGAATCATTATCTGTGGCCCGACATCGAGTCGGACTACGCCCGCTTCGAGGAACTGCGCGACGGGGACTACGACGCCTGGAAACGGATCTCCACCGATCAGATAGTGGACGCCGGTCAGCAGGAATTGCTGAACTGGATGTGTCTGGCCGGAGCCATGCAGGAGTTGGGCCGCAAGCCGGAGATATTGGACTACGTGGAGACCTACGTCTTCAATTCCAACAAATGCCTGGCCCTGTTCAGTCCCTAGGTCCAGTCTGCCGGCGCACAGTGTCCCTTCCCCCGCGCCGGGGGAAGGTTAGGATGGGGGCGATTCTCCACCTAAAACCGCTCACAACTTCGGAAACAAACTCCCCAAATAAACATTTTCGGAGCTAACAAATGGCAGAGATACTAGGGGTCGGCGTAACCCACTCCCCTTCGCTCATCACACCCGATGAGTTGAAGGAATACTCCCTCACCCGGGCGCTGCGGGACAACGACCGCATCCCGGCGGAGCAGAAGAACCCGGAGTCCTGGCCCGAGGCCATGCGCGCGGAGTGGGGCGACGACGAAGGGTACACCTCCGCCAAGTCCCAACGAAAGCGGTTGGTCGACGGCTTCCGGAAGGTGCGGGCCGAGATCGACGCCTTCAAACCCGACGTGGTCTTGGTCTGGGGCGACGACCAGTACGAGAACTTCAAAGAGGACATCATCCCCGCCTTCTGCATCCTGGCCTACGATTCCTTCGAATGCCAACCCATGGTGGGCCGGGACGGCGGCCAGCGGCCCAACGTCTGGGACGAGCCCGCCGATAAGATATTCCGCTACCAGGGTCACGAGGCCAGCCGCTACCTGGCCGGCGCGCTCTTGGAGGACGGTTTCGACATCGCCTACTCCTACAAGCCCCTGCACCAGCCGGGCCTGGGCCACGCCTTCTTGAACACCCTGCTCTACCTGGACTACGACCGCAAGGGCTTCGACTATCCGGTGATCCCCTTTGCCGTGAACTGCTACGGCAGCAACATCATCCGCAACCGGGGCGGGGCCATCACCCAGATGGTCGACGGCGTGGAGATGGCCATGGACCCGCCCGGCCCTTCGCCCAAGCGGTGCATGGAACTGGGCGCCGCCACCGCCCGCGCGCTCCAGGCCAGTCCCTGGCGGGTGGCGCTGATCGCGTCGTCAAGTTGGTCCCACGCCTTCCTCACCCCCAAGAACTGGTGGCTCTACCCCGACGTGGAGTCGGACCTGGCCCGCTTCGAGGAACTGAAGGCCGGCAACTATGAGGCCTGGCGCAACATCTCCAACAGCCAGATCGAAGACGCCGGGCAACAGGAGATGCTGAATTGGATGTGTCTGGCCGGGGCCATGTCGGAGCTGGACCGCAAGCCGGAGATCATCGAGTTCGTGCAGACCTACATCTTCAACTCCAGCAAGTGCCTGGCGGTGATGAAGCCGTAGCGGGCTGCCTTGGGACAACGCCCTAGACCGGCCATGCGAGAGGAGACCAACCGATGGTGACAACAACGAAACAGACCGACCTTGACCGCCGTCAGCTGGCCCCACCCCAGGGCCTTCGCGACTTCTGGTATCCCGCCCTCTTGGACCGCAAGGTGGGCCGGAAGCCGGTGCGCCTCAAGATGCTGGGCGAGGAGTTGTGTTTCTTCCGCGGCCGGGACGGGAAGGTCGCCGCCCTCTGGGACGTATGCCCGCACCGTGGCGCCAGCCTCTCCCAGGGCGATTGTCACTTCAAAGGCACGGTGGCCTGCCCCTATCACGGATGGGTCTTCGACGCTGAAGGCGAGTGCGTCTCGGTCTTGAGCGAAGGCCCCAACTCCGGTATCCCCGGCAAGGTCCAGGCCCGCAAATACCCCACCCAGACCCATAAGGGCATGGTCTTCGTCTGGATGGGCGAGGACGAGCCGGCCCCCATCGAAGAGGATGTCCCCGAGGAGTTCTTCGAAGAGAACAGCCAGGTCCTCTACCGCACCACCGATTGGCCGGTGAACTGGCGGGTGGCCCTGGAAAATTCCATGGACTCCCACGTCTACTACGTCCACCGGGACTCCATCATGATGCTGGCCCGTGGCCCCCAGGACCCCTACGGCCGGTCACCCCGCATCCGGCCGGTCTTCGTGGGCAACGGTTTCAACGTGATCTGGGGAGACCAACAAGGGATAGGCAACCCCAGGCGCGGATGGGGAGTCAGGGACTACATCAACATCCTGCGGGGCAAGATTCCGTATCAGGACTTCCACGAGGGCCTGGGCCGCTGGCCCAAGAGCAAATGGCGCCTGCTTTGGAACTGGGTCTTCCTTCCGGCCAACAAACGCCGTTTGAGCAAACCCCCCACCACCAACAACCCGCTGTGGGGCTCGGGGCATCACCTCCCCGGCATGTTCCGCAGCGATGCGCGCACCCACATGTACACCCGGATGTGCGTGCCCATCGACGCGGAAAGCACCCGCATCGTCTACTACCACACCACCCGTCCCGGCAGCCTGCTGGGCCGCGTCTACGAGCGGGTCCATTTCCTGCTCTGGCACAACTGGGTGATGAACATCCAGTTCTCCAACCAGGACGCCAAGATCATGGTGCCCCAGCGCTACGACACCGTCGAAAAGCTCTCCGGCACCGACGCCGAGATCATCCAATGGCGAAAACTGCTGCAAAGGGTGGCCATCGAAGGACGCCAGGTCTTGAAGGACCTGCAGGCCGAGCACCTGGCCAAGGAGATGGACACCACGGTGGCCGAGGGATTCGCCATCGAGCAACTTAGAGAACAGGGCCTGGAAGACGTCGATAAGTTCCTGGCGGGCACCATCTCCGGGGACGACGACTAGCCCGCCGCCCCGGCCACGCCCCCGGCAGGGTCACACCCCCTACGGGGTTGCGGTCAAGATGCGCCGCACCTGCTCGGGATACCCTGCGATGAAGCGGACCTCGTCCTCGGTGAGGGGCATCTGGTTGTGCGCGTTGGCGTACTGGCACAGTTCCAATATCCCCCGCTCCTCGTCTGCGCCCTCGATCTCCAGTCCCATCTCGCCGGTCACATACCGGAGGGCCGCCAAGCCGCCATACTCCCCAATGGTGATGACCCGGCCCGTGGGCACCCGAATATCTTCGCCCCGGCCCAGTATCTCGAAATCGTACAGTTCGTAGTTATGGCGGTCTTTTAGCGCGCCATCAGCGTGGATGCCCGACTCGTGGGCGAAGGCGTTGGCGCCGATGCCGACCTGATTGATCGGGACCGGAAGCCCGAACCCATCGGCGACGTAATTGCCCAGGCGGTAGGCCCAGGAGAGGTCGATTGCATCACCGATCTCGTATCCCTCCATACCGTGGCCATACCGTATCGCCAGGACACAACTGGTGAGGTCGGCCTGCCCCGCCCGTTCGCCCATGCCGTTCACGGTGGTGTTGATCCACACATCCACCCCGGCATCCAGCGCCGCTTTGGCCCCGGCGACGGAGTTGGCCACGGCCATGCCCAGGTCGTCGTGGCAGTGCAACTCAATGGTCATGCGGGTGGCCTCGGCCAGGGTGGATATGCGTTCGTAGATGCTGGCGGGCGTATCGCATCCCATGGTGTCGCAGTAGCGGATGCGCTGGGCGCCGGCCTCCTTCCCAGCCAGGGCAAACTCGATCAGGTACTCCATGCCGGTGCGGGAGCCGTCCTCGGCATTGATCCCGATGGTCACAACGCCATGCTCCTTGGCGAACCTCATCGCCTCGACCATCTCTTTGATGATGGAGTCGCGGTTGAGGCGGCC
>JACZXN010000124.1 GCA_022571575.1 Chloroflexota bacterium
ATCACAGATAAGACCCGGCTGATCATCATCAACTCGCCGGAGAACCCCTGCGGCTCGGCCCTCAGCAAACAGGAGTTGGAGACCATCGCCGGCCTGGTGCAGCAGCACCCTGGCCTGTACGTTCTGGCCGATGAGATCTACAAGGACATCCTCTACTCCGGTGAGCACTACAGCATCTCTTCCGTTTCCGGCATGCAGGAGCGCACCATCATCCTGGACGGCTTCTCCAAGAGCTACGCCATGACCGGCTGGCGCCTGGGCTACGGGATCATGCCCGAGGAACTGGTGCCCCATGTGGTGAAGCTGGCCGTAAACAGCGTTTCCTGCGCTGCCTCGTTCACCCAGATAGCGGCCGTGGCGGCCCTGGAGGGCCCAAGAGACGAGATCGAAGCCATGGTCGCCGAGTTCGGCGTCCGCCGCAGGCTCATCACCGACGGGCTTCGCAGTATCCCGGGAATCAGATGCCCGGAGCCCGAGGGAGCGTTCTACGTATTCCCCAGCATCGAGGGGACCGGGCTCACCAGCGCCGAATTCGAGGACCGGGCCATGAATGAAGCAGGCGTAGCGCTGCTGTCCGGCAGCGCCTTCGGCGAGTACGGCGAAGGATACGTCCGCCTGTCCTACGCCAACTCCCAGGAAAACATTAAGAAGGCCATCAGCCAGCTGGACAAGCTAGTTCATAGTCTCTAGTCCACCCTACAGATAATCGACTTAAACAAAGCCGTTCGTGGTGAGCTTGTGAACCATCACCACGCATTAGCCGAGGCCCTTCGACGGAGCTCAGGACGAAGGCTAATCTGCAACCGCAATTTCCAAATTTAGGTACTAGTGAACAAGAAAACGGAGGACGAAATGCCAGAGATAAAAGTGGTCCATCCAGACGGTCTGGAAGTTGAGATAAAGTCCGGCGCCATGACCCGTTTGGCCGGGGTGTCCGAGAAGCTGACCGGCTCCACGGGTATCCACCTAGCGGTGGCTACCATCCCTCCCCACTGCGCCTCCAGTGCCCATTACCACGTTAATTGTGAGTCGGCCATCTATGTGGTCAAGGGTCACGGCCGGTTCGTGGTTGGGGACAATCTGGAGACTGAGTTGGCCATCGGCCCCGGCGATTTCATCTACGTCCCGGCCGAAGCCGTCCACCAACCGATCAACGACGGCTCGGAGGACCTGGAGATTATCGTCGCCCGCAACACCCCGGTTGAGATAGTCGTTGAGGTGGAGCCGTCCAAGGCGTGATTCGCCCTTTCCGGATGGGCCAAGGACAATGAGAGACGTAGGGGCATCCCGATTGCATCGGGACCGTGCCCCTACGTCTCGCCAATGGAATCATATTGGTGCACGTCCCGCCCCTACCCATGCAAAGGGTGATGGGCTATACTAGCCGCGCCCGAAAATAGCGGAAACCGGCGGAGGAATGAAATGGACCTGGGTCTAACCGAGATACAGCAGATGCTGAAGACCAGCGCCCAGGATTTTTTGTCCCGCGAATGCCCCCTCACCCTGGTCAGGGAGATGGAGGAGGACCCGCGGGGATACACCGATGAACTGTGGCGGCAGATGGTCGCCCTCGGCTGGACCGGCGTGGCCTTTCCCGAGCGATACGGCGGCACCGGCGGCAACTTCGCCGACCTGGGCGTGCTGCTGGAAGAGATAGGCCGTTCCCTGGCCCCCAGTCCATTCTTCTCCACGGTGGTGCTCGGCGGCATGACCGTCATGGACGGCGGCTCCGACGATCAGAAGCAAGACCTGATCAGCCGCATCTGCTCCGGAACGATCACCATGACCTTGGCGGTGAACGAAGCCAGCGTGACCTATGAGCCCTGGGGTATCGAGGCCACCGCCCAGAAGCAAGGCGGCAACTACGAGATCACCGGGACCAAGCTGTTCGTGCCTCACGCCCAGACCGCCGACATGATTATCGTAGCCGCCCGCACATCCTCGGACGGGGACCCGGCCAAGGGTGTCACCCTGTTCTTGGTGCCCTCCGGAACTGACGGGCTGCGGATCACGCCCATGCGGTCCGTCGGCAACGAAAGGGTGTTCGAAGTCAACCTGGACAAGGTCAGCGTCCCCCAGGACTCGGTGATCGGCAGGGTGGACGAGGGCTGGCCCATCCTCGAGCGCACCATCATGAGGGCCACGGCGGCCCAATGCATCGAGATGCTGGGCGGGTCGCAGGCCGTGTTGGACATGACCGTTGAATACGCCAAGGGCCGCACCCAGTTCGGCCGCCCCATCGGCAGTTTTCAGGCCGTGCAGCACCACTGCGCGCGCATGGCCACCGACGTCGAGGGCTCAAAGAACATCGCCTATCAGGCCGTATGGCGGCTCTCCGAGGACCTGCCCGCGCAACGGGAAGTGGCAATTGCCAAGGCCTGGATCGGCCCCGCCTACCGCCGCGTGTGCGCCACGGCCCACCAGTGCCACGGCGCCATCGGCTTCACCAAGGAGCACGACCTACAGTTGTACACCCGCCGGGCCAAGGTCCACGAGCTGACCTACGGCGACGCCAACCACCACAAAGAGATCGCCCTGCAGCACATAGACGACGAATAACCTTTTCGGACCGATCACGCCGATCACGGCCGGCCGATACGTCATAGAGGCAAGCGCGGCGTGACCACCGCCGGCGAATAACCCCTTAAGTCCAATCACGCCACGGAGGCAGCCCGGCATGACCACCACCAAAGAATGTGTTTTTTGCAATATGGCCCAAGACCCGATGCACTCCGCCCCGGTCTACCGGGACGACCGGGTCTTCGCCGTTAAGGACATCAACCCCAAAGCCCCGGTGCATATGTTGATCGTGCCCAACATGCACATCGCGTCGCTGGCCTACGTGGGTCCCGGACAGGTGCCGATCATGGGCCACATGTTCGTGGTGGCCGAGGAGATCGCCCGGCGCGAGGGCGTCGCCCTCAGCGGCTACCGGCTGGTGCTGAACCAGGGCGAGGACTCGGGCCAGGAGATACCCCACCCCCACATGCACCTCCTGGGCGGGAAGAAACTGGGGGCCATGGGCTAGGGTCCACTGCCCCGAGGTTTTTCAGTGCCCGAACTGCTCCAACGCCTCCAAGTCCGCCTGGAATCCCTGCCGGAGGGCCTGCGGTCCCATATCTACCGGGTACGCGACTTGGCCCTGGAACTGGCCGGCCGTCACGGCGTCGATTCTGACCGAGCCGAGCTTGGCGCCCTGGCCCATGACGTGTGCCGGGCGGTCTCCGGCAATGACCTGTTGAAGATGTCCGCCGAGTTTGGCGTGGCGGTGAACGAGGTGGACCGGGACTTCCCCATTCTGCTCCACGGCCCGGTGGGCGCCGAACTGCTCCGGCGGGAAGAAGACCTCACCGACCACGGTATCTACGAAGCGGTGCGCTGGCATTCAACTGCCCACGCCTCTTTGGACCCCCTGGGCAAACTGATTTTCCTGGCCGACAAGTTGGACCCGCAGAAGGCGGCCGTCTATCCCTACCAGGCCAGGCTGCACGACATGGCGCTGGAGAGTCTGGACCTGGCGCTTTTGGAGTTCCTGTCCCGGGAGATGACGACCCGCCTCGAAAGGGGCGAAACGGTCCACCCGGCCAGCGTGGAGGCCCGCAACAGCCTGATCTTGAAACTCCGGGGTCAGCGCCCGCACCCTTGAACCTCAACTGGACATGGCGCATCATAGATATTCGACGAATCGCTTATCAAGCCATGACCGCGGGTCAATCATGCCGGTGGGGGCGACCGGCCGGAGAGGTAACCTGATGCAGATCAATCTGACGCCAGAAGCTGTTGAGCATATCAAGAGCAAGGGTGGCCGGGCGGCCATCGACCTGCTCTCATTCTCGTCTTGAAGCGGCAACTCCACTGAGGTATCGGTCGATACCCGACTCGCCCGCCGCGACACTACCCCGTACCGCAAGATAAAGCAGGACGGCGTGGAACTATTCATCCTGCCCGCTCTGGCCAAACACACCACATCCATAAACATCGATTGCAAGAAGTTCCTGTTCTTCCGCAACCTCAAGGCGGAACTGGAGATGGAAAACGGCATGGTGTTGGGACGTCGTGCCTCCTGGGCTTAACGTCCAACGCCTTCGGTTCGGCCGGCCGGTCAGAGAACCTCAAAACGAGCACGGAGGGCCGGCCGGAATCGCGGTCTCGTTCACCAACGAGGCATTGGAGCACATCCGGAAACGAGGCGGGCTGGCCGTCTTCGATCTGGTCTGCCTGGACCATTGAGCCGGTTCCGCCGCCGAGGTCTCGGTGAGCACCTACCTGGGACAGCGCAAGCCGTCCCGGTTCCGCGAGATCCCGGCGGATGGCGTCCAAGTGCTGGTTGAAGGCACCCTTGCTCCGTATCTGCGGAGTCTGCGGGTCCGCTCCTTCAAGTTCCTGTGGTTCAGTTTCCTGAAGGTCGAAGCCGGCCTCAGCAATGGCGCCACCCTGGGAGGGAAAGTGCCTCCGTCGCTGGCGTCGGTGCGCGATCAACCCTGGCCGTGGCGGCCCCGGTGATCCGAACCAGAATAAGTTGATGAACGAAAGAAGGCCCCGGAGGAAATCCTCCGGGGCCTTCTTGGCTCGCCGCCGCCGCGCCCGGGTTATCCGAGGACGAAGCGGAGCGGCCGGTGCCTGGTCTCGGTATTCACGAGCCAGCCATCGATCCCGAAGTAGGTGCCGGCCCGGACCACCCACAGGACGTTCAGCGCCAGGATGTAGATCACCTTGTCGCTGACCCAGCCGTTCTCAGGCGGGAGCTGGGCGATGTAGAACAGGCCCATCATCAACGCGCCGGCCACGACGGTCCAGCGGGTGGCCGCGCCCACGATCAGAGCCAGGCCGATCGCCACCTGGCCCCACATCACCAGGTTGTCCGTCACCGCGCTGTTGGCGAAGAACTCCATGAACCCGGTGAAAGGCCCTTCGGTCGCGTGGAGCAGGAAGCCCGATGCCGTCCAATCGCCTTCGATTATCTTATCGAGGCCGGCTTTCAGGAAGATGACCCCCAAGGCCAGTCGAACGACCAGGATGGATATCTTCGGGGTTACCATCGTCCTGCTTAGTTCCGTGATCCGCTCTACTATCGTCATTGCCGCACCTCCTTGTTTCAGCTTGATTACGTTTTCAGGTGTCTTCGGAATCCAGTTACAGCGTAACGATATTGTGATAAAAATCACAGGGCCATTGGGCCCATTCCGTAGGTGACCATTGGCCCCATCGTGATTTAGGTTTTGGGACATGGCCCTCTGCTATACTGCTCAGGCTCGAATACCGGGGCGTGCCGCGACTGGATACGGGACCAGATAAAGGCGGAGATGGAGGGGCCTGAATCATGCGCTTTGGAATCAACCTGGGTGGCGGAGACCGGCGGGGACAGTCCCGGGAAGAGGGACTGGCGGCGCGGCTGGCCAAGGCGCGGTTGGCCAAGGAGATGGGGTATCACTCGCTCTGGACCGGCGCGGGCTACCTCAACAACGATTTCCACGCCATGATGCTGCTGGCGCGGGTGGCGGCGGAGGCTCCGGGACTGGAACTGGGCATGGTGGCCCTGCTGCCCCTGTACCACCCGGTGGAGGCGGCCGAGCAGATTTCCACCCTGGATGTCATCAGCGGAGGCAGGTTCGTTCTGGCCCCGGCCCTGGGCTGGCGGGACTTCCAGTTCAAGGCCTTTGAAGTGCCCAAAGAAGAGCGGCTCTCCCGGTTCCGCGAGGTCCAGGAGGTCATGGAGAAGCTGTGGAACCAGGACCGGGTCACCCACCGGGGCCGTCACTTTCACCTGGACGACGTCCCTGGGGCTGGCGAACCCATCCAAAAGCCCCACCCCAAGATTTACCTGGCGGCCAACCTGGAACGGGGCGTGCTGCGGGCGGCCAAGGAGGCCGACGGCTGGCTGGTCAGCTCCCGGTCAACTCTGACCACCATCCGGGTCCAGGCGCCCATGTACCGCGAGGCGGTCAAAG